>JAYEOL010000052.1 GCA_034722995.1 Candidatus Cloacimonadota bacterium
AAAATTATTAATATGTTTTGAATTTGATTTTTTGATAATTGTAATTTATTTGAATTTTGTTATTTGGATTTTGGAATTTTATTATAAAGTAACTGCACCTTCTCTTACAACCTTAATTTTTTGGTTCACAACTTTTACAATTGTTGAGGGTTTGTTTGTAAATGTGTGAATTTTATCAATAACAATTCCATCAATCTGAGATTCAAATTTTGTGATAATATCTTCTGTTTTTAGTGCTTCTTTCTCTCCAGAGATATTTATACTTGTACTAATTATAGGTGTCCCAACTTTATTTATTATTTCGCGTGTAATCTCATTTCCTACAAGCCGAACAGCAATGGTTTTGTTATAACAAATCGGTCTTTGCCAATACTTTTTTTTTGCATTAAGTATAATTGTGAGAGGTCCAGGCCAGTATTTTTTTATCAATTCATTTTCAGAAGTAGAGATGCTGCAAACGAGAGAATGGATTTGTGAGAAATTACCAATCAAAACTATAAACCCGGATTTTTCTTTTCGTTTTTTCATTACTTCAATTTTTTTAATAGCAGTTTCAGATGATATTATTGCACCAAATCCGTATAGATTTTCAGTTGGATGGATTAGGATTTTTCCCTCTTGTAAAATTTGCGAAGCTTGCTTGATTTTTCTTTCTTCAATTCGGTTTACGAATATTATTTTTTTCATCTGAAAATCACTTTTTCTTTATCTCAATTCGGGATAAACCCGTCCCCAATTCAATTGGGGATACCCACCAGTCCCGATTTATCGCGACTCCGTCTCGGAGTTGGCGGGTAGCAACAGGTTTATCCTGTTGCTGCTTCTTTAAGCCACCTGAAATTTTCATGCTCCTTTGTGTCTGCTTGCTGACATGTGGGTTTCATCTGAAAATCCCTTTTTTGCCACGAATTTACCCTGTGAAATCCTTCAAAGAAGGAATCCCGACATATCGGGATTATTTCACAGGGCGAGCACGAACTAACACGAACAATATTTTACTTATAAAATTAAATCTATTTAAAATTATTAGTAATTTTCATTCTTCTTTCAGGCTCGGCGTCCAGACGGGTGCGTCTCAATTTTTTTCGGGACATGAACTTTTCATCTGAAATAGTACGCAGGTTACACACCCCGTCCTCCGATTTCATCGGAGTCCACCCCTCTCAAGAGGGGAAATCCCGATTCCCGCCTGCCATAGTCCCAATGGAATCGGGACGGCGGGCAGGTATCGGGAAGGGGTGTGTTATTTTCATTCTTTTTTGTGCCTCTGATTTATCGCTGGAATGATAAGCACGCCCTATCATCTTAGATAATCCAATGGGTCAACAGCCTTACCAACCTTGCGCAATTCAAAATATAAGCAATCCTCATCAAGAAATAAGTTATGCCCGGAATATGCAATAATTTGTCCTTGTTCTACTCTTTGTCCTTTGTTCACGGCTAATCTGTAATTGTATCCATAAAGGCTGTAAAATCCATTCTGATGATCAATAATAACTAAATTCCCTTTATTTTCAAACCAGTTAGAAAAAGCAACAATTCCTGAAGCAATACTTTTTACAGGGGTTCCAACTTCTGCTTGAATGTATATTCCTTTACTGGCAATTGTGGTTTTTGAATTATTTGGTCTTATAACTCCAAACTCTTGAATGATATTACCGCAAACAGGCCATATAATACCTTTTTTAAATTTAAAGCTATATTCTCTACCATGTTTTTCTGCTTCTATTTGCTCCAGAAAATCTTCCAATGAAGTAATTCCTTCCTTCAAACTTTTCATCTGATTTTTGTAATCATCCTGTAAATTAACAAGTAAATTCAATTCCTCCTGCTTAGATCCCTTTTTAGAAAGAGCATAATTGTAATTTTCCTGATTGCTTCTAATTCTATTTCTAATATTTTGAATATTCTTTTCTTTTTTTAAACTAATATTTTTTTGGGCTAAGTAGTCCCGGCTAAGATTACAAAGATTTGTTAGAATTAAATTTGAACACATTTTAATATTGGAAATACTTGAATTCCTTATACAGTTTTGATTCAGATAAATGCTACTTACATAAAATATATTTAGATTTTTTATGATATTGTTAAGCAGAATTTTGTTTTCTGAAATATCTTTTTTGCTTTTATTAATAATGGCATTGACTTCTTTTAGTTCATGCTCTTTAGAGATTTTCTGCTCATTCAAACTTTCTATAATACATCTTAGATTATAAATTTTCCTTTCTAATTCTTTTTCTATTTTTTCTTGTGCCTTTTTATCTTTATTAATTTCTTGCAATGCATTCTGTATAGATTCAATCTCTTGCTCTAATTCAGCAACACGCTCTTTAGTAGTTTGAGTGATATCTGCTATAGAGAATTGAAAGCATAGCAAAAAAGATAAGAAAAATATAACGTATTTCATAAAAATCAACTAAAAAAAACTGAAATATTTCTGTCAAAAAATAAAAAAATTTGACTTATTAAAATGATAAACAAAAAGAGTGTAATATAAATTTAGTTTACATTTAAGTATTAATTTTAAAAATGAAATTTAATGGAGGAAAAATGGAAAAGACTTATAAAGCCATAGATGGAAACACAGCAGCAACGCATGTGGCTTATGCTTTTAGTGAAGTTGCTGCAATTTATCCAATAACACCTTCATCGCCAATGGGAGAATTAGCAGATGCATGGGCTGCGCAAGGTAGAAAAAATATCTTTGGACAAACGCTTGATGTTATTGAGATGCAAGCTGAAGCTGGTGCTGCAGGTGCTGTTCACGGCTGCCTTTCTGCTGGTGCAATGACTACAACATTTACAGCATCTCAGGGTCTTATGCTAATGCTTCCAAATATGCATAAGATTGCTGGTGAGATGCTGCCAACTGTATTTCATGTTTCTGCTCGCTCTCTTGCCTGCCAATCCTTATCAATTTTTGGTGACCATTCTGATGTGATGTCTGCAAGAAATACCGGGTTTGCTCTTGTAGCTGCTGGTTCTATTCAGGAGACAATGGACCTGGCTGTTGTTTCTCATCTTGCAACATTAAAATCTAAAGTACCATTCCTTAATTTCTTTGATGGTTTCAGAACTTCCAATGAGATTCAAAAAGTAGAGATGATACCCTATGAGACAATGGCAGAACTGCTGGAAATGCAATATGTAAAAGATTTTCGCGAACGGGCAATGAATCCGGAAAAACCAATGATGAAAGTTGGTGCACAGAATCCTGATGTTTACTTTCAGGGTCGAGAGACTGTAAATAAGTTTTATGCAGTCACCCCTGAAATAGTTCAAGAATATATGGATAAGTTTGCAAAAAAGATAGGTCGCCAGTACAAGCTGTTTGATTATATTGGGGCTCCTGATGCAGAAAAAATTATTATTGCTATGGGTTCCGGAACAGAAACGATTGAAGAGACCGTAAACTATCTTACTCAGCAAGGAGAAAAAGTTGGTGCTGTCAAAGTTCGTCTGTATCGTCCATTTTCTGCAAAAGCACTTATCTCTGCTATTCCAAAGACTGTAAAGAAGATTGCAGTTCTTGATAGAACAAAAGAGCCTGGCTCTCTTGGTGAACCACTTTATCTTGATGTTGCTGTTGCTCTATCCGGAAAAGATATTAAAATTATTGGTGGACGATATGGCCTTTCTTCAAAGGAATTTACTTCAACTATGGTAAAGGGGGTTTATGACCATCTTGATGGCAAGTGCACTCATAATTTTACTGTTGGCATAGAGGATGATGTAACTGGCACATCGGTTTCTATTGGCGAAGAAATTGATGCAGAACCTAAAGGCGTAATTCGTTGTAAATTCTGGGGATATGGTTCTGATGGAACAGTTGGCGCGAACAAAAACTCTATTAAAATTATTGGTGATAATACTGATATGTATGCACAAGGTTATTTTCAGTATGATTCTAAAAAATCTGGTGGCGTAACTATTTCTCATCTTAGATTTGGAAAAGAGAAAATTCAATCTCAATATTTGCTAAACAATGTAGATTTCGTGGCATTGCATAAATCTTCTTATATTGGTCGTTATGATATTTTAGGAGGTATAACTGAAAGCGGCACATTCCTGCTTAATTCAAATTGGAAGGCTGATGAAGTATTTGAAAACTTAACAGAAGATATGCAGAAAGTAATTATTGAGAAAAAAGTCAAAGTCTATAACATAGACGCATTGAAGATTGCCCAAGAAGTTGGACTCGGTGCACGAATTAACACAGTAATGCAGGCAGCATTCTTCAAAATTTCTGGGGTGTTGCCAGAAGATGAGGCGTTGAAACTTATCAAAGATGCCATAGAAAAAACATTCCTAAAAAAAGGTGAAGAGATTGTAAAGATGAATTGGGCAGCTGTTGACAGAGCTTCAGATGCTCTGGAAGAAGTTCCAGTTCCTTCTAACTTAATTGGAATAAAATCAGCACCAATTCCGAAACTTATTCCTGATGACGCAGATGAGTTTGCGAAAAATGTTATTGACCCGGTTATGCACTTTAAGGGCGATACAATTCCAGTTTCTAAAATGCCTTATGATGGTCAAGTTCCAACAGGAACTACGCGATTAGAAAAACGAGGAGTAGCTCCATTTGTTCCAAAATGGAACCCAGAAAAATGTATACAATGCAATCAATGCTCATTAGTATGCACGCATGCAGCTATCCGTCCAAAACAGATAGACCCGAAAGATTTAGAAAACGCACCTGAGACATTCATTACTGTAAAATCAAAAACAAGAAATGATAGAAATCTTCAATACAGATTGCAAGTATATGTGGAGGATTGTGTTAGTTGTGATAGTTGTGTAGAGGTCTGTCCGGTTAAAGGAGCTATAGAAATGGTTCCAATAGAAGAAGCCCGCACAGCAGGTGAGACTGAAAACGCTGTGTTCTTTGATAATCTTCCTGATAATGTCCTTGATGGTGTAAAGCGAGAGTCAGTAAAAGGCAGTCAATTTCTTATGCCATATTTTGAGTTCAGCGGTGCTTGCGGTGGATGTGGTGAGACTCCGTATGTTAAATTAGCTACCCAGCTTTTCGGCAATAGAATGATAATCGCTAATGCAACTGGATGCTCATCAATTTATGGTGGAACCTTCCCGACAATGCCATACTGCAAAGATAAACAAGGGAAAGGACCTACATGGGCAAATTCCCTGTTTGAAGATAATGCCGAATATGGATTTGGTATGAGATTGGCTGTTAATGCAAATAGGAAACAACTGCTTAATAATATTGATGAACTTCTTGAGCTGGGAACCACATCTGAATTAACACAAGCTCTTAAAAAAAGCAAAGAACTCTGGAATTCTGTAGATGAGGAAGCTAAAGAAGCCGCAAAATCCGTGAAGAAAGCCTTACCAGAAGCACTCGCTAAAGCATCAGAAAGTACTAAGCCAATTATTGAAAAGATAATTGAATTGCAGGATTATATCGTTGAAAAAAGTGTCTGGTCTATTGGTGGGGACGGATGGGCGTATGATATTGGCTATGGTGGACTTGACCATGTGCTTGCGTGTAATAAAAATGTAAATGTTCTGGTCTTAGACACAGAGGTTTATTCCAATACTGGTGGACAGGCATCTAAAGCAACTCCAACTGGCTCAGTA
Source organism: Candidatus Cloacimonadota bacterium (assembly GCA_034722995.1). Taxonomy (NCBI): domain Bacteria; kingdom Pseudomonadati; phylum Candidatus Cloacimonadota; species Candidatus Cloacimonadota bacterium. The sequence continues at coordinate 5,602 of JAYEOL010000052.1, forward strand.
GCGAAGTTTGCAGCAGCGGGAAAGAGAACCAAGAAGAAAGACCTCGGCATGATGGCAATGACTTATGGCTATGTTTATGTAGCTGGCGTGGCAATGGGTGCAAGTCCAAATCAATGTCTAAAAGCATTCTTAGAAGCTGAAGCTTATCCTGGACCTTCTTTGATTATCGCTTACTCACCTTGCATTGCACATGGAATAGATATGGGAAAAACCCAGGCAGAAGAGAAATTGGCCGTTGATAGTGGTTATTGGATTCTATACAGATATAATCCATTGCTTGCAAAAGAAGGTAAGAATCCATTGATTCTGGATTCAAAGAAGCCGAAATTAGAATATCAAGCATTTCTTGATAATGAAATTCGCTATCGCACTTTGACTCAACAGTTTCCTGAAATAGCAAAGAAACTTTTCAAACAAGCTGCAGAAGAGGCTAAAGAAAGATATGAGATTTATGAAAAGATGGCTGGTAGTTAATCAATAATTGTATTTGTAGATTAAAAAAAAGCCCTGAGAATTTTTCTCTGGGCTTTGCTTTTGGTTTTCTTTCAAAAATTATTCCGTCCCCGTCAGGGAATGGTCCCTGACAGCTCCTTTTACCATCCACAGAGTCGTCACGGACCACTCCGTGACGAAACAAAAACAGGTGAAGCGGTGGTTAGGCAGAAATTCTTTGGGAAACTATGGGCATTTTTATCGTTATTAATTCCGATAAATCTAATTTCCTACTGGCATTATCTATATCAATACCTACAAGATTATCTTCTGTATCATAATCCAGAACTATACCTTCTGAAATCTCTTCACTTTTTACGCTACTCTTAATAGATAAATCAATATAAAGTGAATCTGTTTCAGGAAAATATGTTAGTTTCATTTTTTAAATCTCCTATCCGGGAAGGCATTATGAATCGTTATTTTATCATCTAAAGTTACTACGCGAAGAAATTTGTCACCCAACTCAGGGATTATACCCCAAAAACGATATCTATTACCTTCCTGTCTTTCTACTTTAATTGGTTTCTCTAAAACCCGAATACACCATTCCTTTTTAAGATAAGGTCGTTTTATCAAGACCTTACTTTCAAAATATTTAGTAAATTTATATTTTAACATCACATACCTTATTTACTGAAGTTTTAGTTCAGAATAAAAGAATTTCTACCTACCATATATTAGACTGCACCATGCATAATATAACACACCTATTTTGAAATTAACACACTATAAAACAAATTCCTATCTATGACATTACCTTTTACAAATGCTTCATAAGTCATACAAAAAACAGAAATTTCAAAAAAGAGTTGTCAAATTTTTTCTAAAAAACTTGCAAAAAAATTACAATTATTCAATATTATAGTATTTTTCAGTATATCACAATATCACTGCAAGACGCATGATATTGTCCCTCAACACTATCTGAAAAAATGTGAACCAGCGAAAGACAAGAGTTAGTAAAATAGTTATTTCTTTTCTTTACAAACCATATCTTACTATCTATGGCGTAAAATCAATATTTCTATCTATAGAAAAGCAAAATTCTGTAAGTATATTTATTGCACTTTCAACATCTTTAATTGATACAACTTCTGTGTAAGTATGCATATATCTGCAAGGGATAGATACGAGACCTGTCGCAACTCCTTCTCTTGTAACCTGAATTACATTTGCATCTGTTCCTGTTGGACGAGAATTGGATTCAATCTGATATGAGATTTTTTTCTTCTTTGCAATATCAATAAGCATGGAAAATACTTTTGGATTTATGTTTGGTCCTCTTGTAATAGAAGCACCTTCACCAAGTTTAACTTCACCAGCTTTTTTCATTTCAACATCAGGCGTATCAGTGGCATGACAAACATCAATAGCAATTCCAATATCCGGATGTATTCCATATGCAGAGGTTCTTGCTCCGCGTAATCCTACCTCTTCCTGGACAGTGGCAACACTAAATAATGAGGCTTTAAGTTCATTTCTTCTTTTGAATACATTTTTCATCACTTCAGCCACGATAAATGCACCTATTTTATCGTCAAAAGCACGAGAGGTATAAATATCATTTCGCATCTCTTCAAAATTCGGGTCATAAGTTATTGGGTCGCCAATCTCAATGAGTTTTTTGACCTCATCCTTATCCTTTGCTCCAATATCAATGTAAAGCTGATGCGGTTTTGGAACTTTCTCTCTATCTTCTTTTTCAAAAAGGTGAATTGCTTTTTTACCAGTAACACCAAGCACATCACCATTTTTTGTATGAATTCTGACTTTTCTGCCCGGAATAATCCCAATATCAAATCCGCCTAACCTATCAAAATAGATAAAACCTTTGTCATCAATATACTTAACCTGAAAGCCGAGTTCATCCATATGACCGGCAAGCATTATTTTAGGGGGTTTATCAGGATTTACTGATGCAATGGCATTTCCATGCACATCAATTTTGATTTTATCTGAAAAGTTTTTCATTTCAGCAAACCAAATTTTACGCACCTTATCTTCATAACCTGATGGAGATGGTGTTTTCATCAGGGTTTCAAGAAATTGCATAGATTGCTTATTCATTGGTTCTCCTTGATTTTTTTTATGCTACACTTATACTTTTTAAGACTTTAGTTTAGAATTTATCTAAAATTCAGTTACTCTCTTAATTTTTGTCAATTTTTATCCAAATATTTCAATGCGAGTATAAGTACACCGAATCCTTTTAGGTATAAATTATACCAACTAAGGTCAATCATTTGTTTAAAAGCAAGCTATCAGAGAAAACTTTGTCAAAGATTCCATATAAATATTTTGGAGAGTAAGACGATTAACATTCTTGACAATAATTTACAAACTTTTTTAAAAACATTGAAGTAGAAATAAACTATTATTAAAATTAAATGTAGGAGCATATAATGAACAAAAGGAGTAATCTAAGATTAGTCTTTTTAATTATCTTGATAACATTCTTAGCAAACTGTGCCACAAAATATTCTACAATACACATTCCTGAAGAAATTAAGGTTGAGAGAATTCCATTAGCAGGTGCAGTCTCAAGTCGCGATTCAGAAATTTCAGGATTAGCCTGGTATAACGATTATTTGATTCTTCTTCCGCAGTATCCTTCTCGGTTTGAATCTGATTATGATGGGAAACTTTTTGCTGTATCAAAAGAGACAATTCTTTCCTTTTTAAAGGGGAAAACAGATTTGCCTATAACACCTATAGAAGTGGATTTTGTTGCTCCAGGAATTTCTGATAGGATTAATGGATATGAAGGTTTTGAAGCAATTGCTTTTTCTGGCAATAAAGTATTTATGACAATTGAATCTTCTCCCAATAATATGCTGGGTTATTTGATAAGTGGTGAAATCCAAAGTGATTTGAGCACAATTACTTTAAATACTGATAAAATAACAGAGATCCGACCACAGGCTTCAATAAATAATGCAACTGATGAAACTATGCTTGTTACATCAGATAAAATAATTACCATATATGAAGGGAATGGAAAAAATGTAAATCCCAATCCAATTGCGCATATTTTTGATTATGAACTTAATCTTATTGATTCTGTTCCATTCCCGAATATTGAATATCGCATTACTGATGCGACAAATCTTGATGTTGCTAACTATTTTTGGGTTATAAATTACTTTTATCCTGGAGATGAAAATGCATATAATCCATCCGTGGATTCAATTTCAATAGTTTATGGAGAAGGGGCAACTCATTCTAAATATACAACAGTAGAAAGATTATTACGATTAAAATATTCTGAATCTAAAATTACTTTGGTTCAAGAACCACCTATCCAATTAGAACTTATTGATGATGACAATTCGCGAAATTGGGAAGGGATTGTCAGATTAGATGATATAGGTTTTTTGCTTGTAACAGATAAATATCCTGAAACTATTCTGGGATTTGTCCCAAGATAAATTAGGTTTTATTTGATTTTAATATAATGGGATTTATGATACCTATGATTTTGATGAAAGTGATGATGGGGTAATGTTATTGAATCCACTTTTTTCTATAAAGCCAAAGTAAAAGTTTCAAGAGCTCTCGAATTGTCATTGACAGAATTTCATAAAGATTATCTTAATTTAAGGTGTTAAAAAAACTTGACTTTTTACTGAATAGTTTAGTATTTGTGTTTAATAAATTATTTTGTGATATATTGTTTTGATAGTTAAAATTAGTGAGAATTAATTAGTATAATGAAAAAACAACATTTAAGAATTAAAGATCTTCCTGAATTCAAGCGTCCACGAGAAAAGCTTGAGAAGACAAATATTAATTTTTTAACAAATTCTGAGTTATTATCCATTTTATTGGGAAGTGGTGTTAAAGGAATAAATGTAAAAAAGGTTGCAGAAAATTTATTAAACAAATTTGGTGATAATTTATTAAGTGCCGGCACTAAGGATTTAACGAAGATAAAGGGTATTGGGAAGGTTAAAGCAGAACAGATTGTATCCGCTTTTGAGTTGACTAAAAGATTTATTATAAAAGACCAAAGCAAAATTGCAATACACAATTCTAATGATGCTTTTAGTTTGTGTAAGGACCTTACTAATAAAAGGCAAGAGCATTTAGTGGTTTTATATTTAGATCCGCTAAATCAGTTAATAAAAAAGGAAATTATTTCTATTGGAACGGTTAATTCAAGTTTAGTGCACCCAAGGGAGATATTTGCTCCAGCATATATAAATAATGCCACAGCAGTTATTATAGTTCATAACCACCCTACGGGAGATTGTAATCCAACTATAGAAGATAGAAAGGTTACAGAGAAATTATTAAGGGCGGAAGAAATATCTGGAATAAAAGTAATAGACCACATAATAATTTCTAAAAAAGGATATTTTAGCTTAGTAGACAATTATAATCAAGATAATAAAGTTAATTATTTTAAGAGTGGTTATGAACAAATAAGTTTGTCTGAGTATTATCCCTTTTTTCAAAATAAAGAATATTTAGAAACAAGTCTAAAAAAGTATAAAGACCCTTCTTTTAATTTTAAAGATATAAGACAAACAGATGGTATTCACGGTTTACATATCTATCCAGCAGTTATGGCATATCCAATTGCTGATTATCTCATAGATACTTATAGCAAAGAGGATGACATTGTTTTAGACCCTTTTATGGGCGCAGGTACGACACTTGTAGAAGCAAATCTAAAAAAGAGATATTCTTATGGAATAGATATTAATCCATTAGCAGAGTTTATAACAAAAGTCAAATTAACACCTTTAGAACCTTCAATATTAAAAAATGAACTTGAAAATATATTAAAAAATGTAAATATATTAGAATCTGATATACCAAAAGTTAAAAACATAAATCTATGGTTTAAGGATTATGTAATTGAGGAACTTGGAAAACTAAGACATGCAATATGGCAAATTGAGAATAATGACATTAAAGATTTCTTTAAGATTTCTTTTAGTGAAACTATTCGTGCTGTATCCAATTGTAGAAATGGTTTTAAACTTCACAGATATTCAGAAAAAGATTTAGAAAAACATAACCCCAAAGTAAAAGAATCTTTTTTTAAAAAATCAATTGATAATATTTATAGATTAAATTCTATTAAAGATAAGTTATCAGAAAAATATTGGTTTAAAATAGTAAAACATATCTCTGAAATCAAAGATAAAGAGATAGATTTGATAGTTACATCACCACCCTATGGAGACAGCAAGACCACAGTAGCTTATGGACAGTTTTCCCGATTTTCATTGGAATGGTTGGGATTAGAAAATATAAATGTTGATAGAGAAAGTTTGGGCGGTAGGATAATAAAAGACCCTGTTTATGATGTATATTCTGAATCATTGTTTAATACATTAGACAAAATATCAATACAAAGTAAAAAGAGAGCTAAAGAGGTTTTTGCATTTTTTTATGATTTAAATAAATATTTGAAGGAATTTGCCAGAGTTGTCAAACCTAATGGATTTATATGTGTCGTTATTGGAAACCGAACTGTCAAAGGATTTCAAATACCAACTGATGAAATTATTGTTGAATTGTGTATAAATAACTTTTTGCATCACAAAACCATTATAAGGGAAATTCCAAATAAGAGAATGCCAGCAAAAAATAGCCCTACAAATATCGCTGGACAAACTGTTAGTACTATGCTTGAAGAATTTATAATTATTCTTGAAAGGAAATGAATATGAGTAATGATTTTCAGGAATTCCAAAAATCAATTAGGAAAAGATTTATGCCATCGGGTAAACAGTTATCAGAATTTGCTCAGGAGAAGTTGATAATAAAGGATGTTGAAAAGAATTTTAATTCTTATTTGCGAAAGTTACTAAATAATGAATTTGAACTATATAAAGAATACGAAAAAAAATGCACTCTTAAAATATTTGAAGAAGCCTTCCAAAGAAAATTATTTGAATTTCCCAAAGATAACTCTCAAAAGGCTTTCTTAGGATTTTTTGACCAACATTATGATGATTTTTGGAAAGTATTCCTAAGTATAAGTCAATCAAGAAAAACAAGAGCTGGTGGGAGTTTTGAAAAGCACTTAAGATTCTTGTTTAGTAAAATAAATTATCCTTATGATATGCAAACAACATTAAATGGAAGGGTTGATTATCTCTTTCCAAGTGAAGAAGTATTTAAAAAAAACAGAACTGTATGTTTAATTATTTCTGTAAAGAGAACCCTGCGAGAAAGATGGCGACAGGTAATAGGAGAGTTATCTTCAATCAATGCAGGAAAAATTTATATCGCAACGCAAGAAGAAAATATTGCAAAAGCAAAAATCCATGAAATGAAAAAACATAATATCAATTTGGTGGTCTTTGATGAAGAAAAGGAGAAAAACTTTTTATCTGAATATAATGTAATTGGCTTTACAGAGTTGATTACAGTTCATCTGCCTGCACAAAAGATTTTGTGGGAGAAATTTATTTAGAAATTTTTAAACAATATCTCTCAAAATTAATTTATGCTTTATTTAGTTTTAAAGAAACAACCCCCGCCCCAAGATAACACATTATCGCAAGAATAAATACAATCTTAAACCCAAAAAGAATTGCAAATAAAGTAGCGAGAATTGTACTTATTACTGAGAAAAATCCGTTTATTCCCCAAGCCCATGGAACTTTGAAACTTTCTATTCTTTTAATTTTTGATAAACCTTGTGGAAAGGGAATTCCCATAAAAAATCCTAAAGGTGCCAGCAGAATTATGGTTACCAATATTTTTATTATCACATTAGCATTCATAAAAACAGGCAGAATAATATCAAAAACTATAAGATACAAAATTATTATTGAAACGATAAGTAGAGTCGAATATAAAATTCTCTTTTCAGCATTAAATATTTTATCAGAAAAGTAGCTCCCAATCCCTGAAAAAACAAGCAAACTTGAAATTATTACACTTAATGAATAAGTGGGATGAGATAAAAATAAAATCAATCTTTGAATAAGTGGCATCTCTATAAAGAAAAATCCTATCCCGATTAATCCGAAAAAGAGGAGTATCTTTATATTTAAACCTCTTTTACCTTTCTTCAGAAACAGCAAAGGAACTACTATCAACACAAGGCTTATAATTATAACTGGAATAAGAAGAAGAATTAAGGTTAAATATCCCCATTCAGTAAATGGTATTTTATCAGTGCCGTATTTTAAAATATACTTTAAGGTTTTGTATTTGAAAAAATTATAAAAATATGGTCTGTTATCACTTGCTGGTTTAATATCAAAATCGTATTCGTCCTCAAAGTCAGATGCATTCTCAGATAGTAAATTTTTTGCAGCCAAATAATAAATCGGTGTATCAAGTTTTACAAATCTGTTCACTTCGTTCTCTTTTATACCATCATAATATATGATATCAAAAAGTCTTGTTTTACAAAATTCTTTTGTTTTATTTATCATATCTTCAGAAATGGGGGCTTTTGATATAATTAATGTTGCTGCCTGAATGGTTCTAATATAGAGAATGTGCTTGCTAATATCTTTTATATCTAAATTCTTTAATGCTTGAATACAGATATTGAGCATCTTGAGATTATCTCGTGGAGGATTAACAACCCATCTTGTAATAGATAAAAGTCCATTTTCCTTTAGGTGCAGAAAAAACTCTTGTATTGACTCAACAGTATAAAGATTGGTCTCATTTAAGGCATAGATACCGGATGCTGCTGTGTTATATGTATCTAACATTGAAATTTCTATCAGGTTGTATTTTTCATTTGTTGATTGTATAAAACCTCGTGCTTCCTTATTTATAATAGTTACTCGTGGATGGTTATAAATATTTCCTGAATAAGTTGAATAATCTTTTTTCATAAGTTTTACAACTTTTCTATTCAACTCCAGTCCTGAAATATTTTTAAAATCGTGTAATAACGCTTTTAATATTCCTTCACCACCACCTACTCCAACAATGAGTACTTTTTCTTTTTCAGAATCTTCTAATAAATTGTAAGGTAAAGCAGATGGGATATAATTAAGATATTGTATTTCTTTCTTTTCTCCATCAAAAGGAGTTATTGCACTCATTGATTCACCATCAAAAAATATTCCTTTCTGTATTGGAACTTCATAAGGAGATAATAAACTAAGCCCAACTGTTGACCGCAATCCTTCTGCTTCAACCACCTGAACAAGTCCAAGTGGAGAATATCTTTCTTTTTCAATTTTTGCATTGGGGAGGTTCAGTGTTTTTGATATGGACTTATATTGGGATATTTTTTTCAAATGTAAATAATTAACTGATAGAGAAAAGACCGCTACTAATACTGCTGAAAGGATAAAGATTACTATGAATTTAGTTTTATTGAGATTTAATGAAAAAAATATCGCAGTAAGGAAAGAAATAATTGTTATTCCAATTAGTATAGAATAGGGATGAAGCAGATATGAAAATAGCACAACAAAAATGGCACCAACTCCTGAACCAATCAAATTAGAAAAATAGGTTTTCCCAATGGGAAATTTTGTTAAAGCAATTCCAATTACTGTTGCTCCGAAAAAGAATGGAATTCCCATTGCAATAAAATATTGTAGAAAGTAGTATAATTGGCGATTATCTATTCCAATTTCAAATGGATTAAACGGAGTTTTGCAATATAAAATAAATCCCAGGCACATTGAAAGTGGATAAAGAAAAAGAGCAGTCAGAACAAAGGTATTGAAATGTTTGTCAATCTGATTTTTTAAAAGTGCGATGGCAGTTCCACTTGCTCCAAAACCCAGTAATGCCAGACTTATTATAAATGCGGCAAGATTTTGCCATTGGGTAATAGCAAATATTCTTGTAAGTATTATCTCGTAGCAAAGGATTGTAAATGAAGTAAAAAATACTACTGGTTGGATAAATTTTGTTCTCATTACCATAGTGGATAATTCCTATTTTATTAAGAACAGTACACCGCTCGTTTATATACAAATAACTAAACACACCCCGACAACTAAAGTTGTCACCCCTCTCAAGAGGGGATTTTTGTCAAGCATATTTATGGTCGGATAAAGTCCCATCTAATATGAGGGGATTTAAGGGTGAATTAATAACATTTATTTTGATTTTTTCACTTTCTGTATAAATTGTTGGGAAAATCCAAATTTAGATTTTATACTATTTTAAATAAATCATATTAAAAAGGGATACAAATCTAACTATAGTAATTACTGATAATTCAATCTCTTCTCTTCCTATTGGTTTTTCCATGTTAGGAACTTTTTACATACCAATATTTAGTTCCTTTAAGAAATTCATCAACCCCTTTTTTCTTAATTTTTCTTAGATTTTTTATATGAGCATCACCATGATTTGCCTTCAAGAAATCCAATTTTTTACATGTTTCAAATTCGCCACATTCCCAACATCCTTCAATTCCTTTTTTCTGACAGCATTTTCTTATCTTACAGAAAGGCGGACCACCACCACCTTTACAGGTTTTTTTACATCGTAATTTTACTAATGCACCCAATACTTCATAACATTTTGGGTAGTTTTTGTAAACCTTAAAAAATGAAAGAGCAGACAAAGATTCTGCAGTCTTATCAAACTTAGATTGTCTTAACTCTTTTCTAAGGTCTCTTGCCAGGTCCGCAACCTCTCCTTTGTGAGCAAAGCAATCTCCACAATAAAGACCACAATATGCAATAAGATTTGTATTTTCTTCACACATTTTGATTTTCTTCTTGTTTTATTTATAATATATGAGATCTGCAAAATAGGTAATTTTTATTTTTTATGAGACATTATAAAAAATTCTTGATTAACCTCAACCTCTAACTCCTTCTCCTATTCATCCTTCGTAGTTCATCCTTCGCAGTCTTGCTACGGAGAATGGATACTATGGAGAACGGGCAAGGAGAAGGAGAATTCTGTCTTCCTCTCCTTTTAGGAGAGGATTGACCTGCCTGCGCGTAGCCGCTTCGGCGAAGGCAGGGGTGAGGTCAAAAAAAACCTTATTTTGCAGAACGCATTATTTATAATGAATATCCTTTATTTTCTGATAAGAGGCACAAATCTAACTTGGGTGATTACTTCTGTTTCAATTAGCTCCTCACTTTTCTTTGTTATTACAAGCAGATTTTGAACTCTAAAAGGTGGACCAACAGGGATGCACATTATTCCACCAATTTTAAGCTGTTTAATAAGCGGGGGAGGAACAAATTCCGCGGTACAGGTTACTATTATTGCATCATAAGGAGCATATTCTTCCCAACCATAGTAACCGTCTCCGAACTTTGTCTTGATAGTATCGTATCCTGCTTTTTCTAAAACCTTGTTTGTTCTGAGATACAATTCTTCTATTATTTCTATAGTATAAACCTCTTTTACTATTTCTGATAAAATTGCTGCCTGATAGCCTGAACCAGTTCCAACTTCAAGTGCTTTTGAATCCTTGTTTAATTTCAACAGCTTGGTCATCAAAGCGACAATATAAGGTTGAGAAATAGTCTGACCATATCCAATTGGTAAAGGTCGGTCCTCGTATGAAAACATGCGATATAGTTCAGGCACAAAAATATGTCTGGGAACCTCTCTCATAGCTGAAAGAACAGTGGTATCTTTTATTCCTCTATTTTCTATCTGGATTTTAATCATCAACTCTCTTTCTCTTTTATACTTTGTTTCGTTATCTTGGGCACAGCTAAGATTACTTAATAATAGTAGAAAAATTATACAGATGAAATATCTCTTATTTTTTGACATAAACATTTAAAATAGTTAGAAATATACCATAAAACATTAACTAAAGCTTTTATATTCTCTTTCTCATTTTCCTTTTATTATTTTCCAATTCTGGTCAGTTTCAGGTGTTATTGTCCCTATGTCTTTAATGTAATCTGTTAGAATGTTACGCATCTCTTCGCTTGATTGAAAAATTATCGGTGCACTCTTTGCACCTGCTGCATTTATATGTCCACCGCCACCATTTGCGCGATAGCTATTTATTGCTACTTTGTATATTTGATTCATTTCAAGAGGTTTACCAGTTTGTAAAAATTTTAATTCTTTTATTCTTTTTCCAATTTCTTCAGTAGCATCAATCATATAACTAATGCCTTCTGCCATATCGTACTGATAGCCTGCGATATCGGGATTAGGATTGACATCACATCCATCCCAGATATAGTAGCGAGAGGAATATTCCAGGAAATCTTTTATTTGCTGCCCCGTCATCTTTATGACATAGAGAAAATTCTCATAAGGATACATAGCATAAATGTCTTTGACACGAAATGGACCAGGTGGTACGTATAAATTCTCATTAAAACAGGCAGCAAACGAAATATCCGCATCCGTATAATCCATTTGAGCTTTATTTATGATTTCAATCATTGGAGTATCCTTGAAACGAGAATATTTTCCCGTTAAAGTATCAGTAAGTATTGCAATTTCACCTCGGATATACTCAAGCATTTTGTTATGATAATATTCTGTGAGTTTCAAGATTTCTTCTGCAGGTTCTTCATCTTCAACTGATTCAACCCATCCATCTTTATCTATAATTTTCCAGGTACCTTCAACTTGTTCAAGAATTAGTCTTGCAACACCTAAATTTTTAGCCCAACATCCAGAATTTATTTGTAACGGTTTATTTAGACTTTTTTCCTTGCTCATATATTTTAAACCCTGTTTATAGTCATTCGGAACAATTTTATGTGAATGACCACCAAAAACAATATCAAATTCCGGAATCTTATCGGCAACTAAGCCTGAAGCGTTAGCAACAGGCAAGCCTAATTTCTCCGATTTATAGGCGTCTTCTTTTGCATTGAAACCAGAATGAAAAAGTCCTACCAAGATATCTACTCTGGGATATAAAATTGTCGCAAACTTTTGTGCTGTTTTAACCATATCTTTCCAGGTAATTCCAGGATAATAGGTCGTATCAAGCATAGTAGGTATGCCAGGAGTTGTTAAGCCAATAATACCGATTAAAAAGTCGTTTTCTTTAACTATTGTATATGGTTTGAAAAATGTTGTTCCATCATCTAATTCTGAATTTGCAGAGAGCCAGGGGAAATCAGACTCTTTCTCAACACGAGTGTATACAGTAACTCCTTGTTCAATTTCATGATTACCTACTGCAAACGCATCATAATCCATATGATTCATTGTTAGAATAAGAGGGTTTGGTTTATCTGTTTCTATTTTGTTAAAATAGTGAGCAAGAGGGGTTCCCTGAAGCACATCACCAGCGTCAACTAAAATTACATTATTATGTTTTGCACGATATTGCTTAATTCTGGAATAGACTTGTGCAAAACCCACTTTTGCAGGCTGGTCATTAAAGTAGTCGTATGGATAAATTCTACCGTGTACATCTGTTGTCTGTAAGATATACAATGTATCAATTTGTTGACTAAATAAGCAAGTTGAAATAAAGAAAAAGATGATAACAATGATTTTTTTCATAATTTTCCTCTTTTGTGTTTTCTTATAGTGATTTATTTATTTTTATATTTTTCTTTTTTCATTATCTCTTTAATCTTTTTTTCTTCCCACTCTTTTCCAAATATTCCATGTGTTCCAAATGTGCTAAAGCCATGTGCAAATAATCCAATTCCCCAACCCAAAAGGGGCCAATAAAACCAGAAGTTATGGGGAGTAGTAATAATGTTTATTATGAATATTCCAATGTTTACAATTATATAAACAAATAAATGCTGATAAAAAGCCCTTATTTCAGTAACTCTCTGTTTTGCTCGTTTGTAATCTTCATTTTCATTCATGTTGTCTCTCCTCTCTTATTCTTTGATTCAATCAATTATGATTCAATCAATTATCTAAAGAAGTTTTTTTGTCCACTAATTTACTTTTTCATAAAAATATATTTATAAAATCTCCGATTATATATAAGATGGAAAATTCCAATTACCATCATCACGATGCCAGACTCAACATGCCAGAATAAGATGTTAAATGGTAAAGATATTGGTAATCCAAAATTTACTCTTATTATTAGTAGGATTCCTAAAAGAGAAGAAACCATAAAACTTATTAATAGAATACAATTCCAGATTATTAAATGTGTTACACGAGTAAAAATTTTAAGTTTAAATAAAGTAAATGTGATTAGATATAATACAATTAACACAATAGAGATTGGAATAAAGTGATATTTTCTTACGAGGAGTTCTTTTTCGGTTTCTAAAATTCCAATATCAACTTCTCGTTTATTTGTAAGAGAATCTGAAATCTCTTTTGAGATTTTTTCTCTATTTTCTGGAGCAGGTTGTGAACGGTCACAGATGCTGTTACTGTCAGTATCTATGTATGCCCCACAAATTCCAGGGTATGGACAGTTTTTTTGTCCAAAAGGACAGTCGTCCCAGGCAAAGAGAGTAGAAAATATAAAAATACCTATAAAAAGAATGAGTAATTTTTTCATTATGAAACAAAAAAAATTTATAGACATAATTTCAGGCAAGTTTTATTTATAACTAATATGAGTTTTATTCAAGTAAGAGATCTCAGTTTTCATTACGAAACGCAAAGTGAAGACATCTGGATATTGATACTCGTGAGTCTCTGGAAAATTCTTTATCACAATTTAATGGAACACTTATCTTTGTCTCGCACGATAGATATTTTATCAATAAGCTGGCAACGAATATTATAAATTTGGATAATTTGAAATAATTTTATGAAACGGAACACAGAATTTCAAAAATTTAGGATTTCATTATTTTTACTAATTGGTATTGCTATTATTTTCTTTACTGCAGTTTCTCTCTCATCAGAAATTCTATCAAGCCGTTATTTATTTATAACTTTTCATAAAGATGAAAGAAAAGTTGCCGAAAAGATATTACCACAATTCTCAGAAATTGTTGAGTCAGTTAATAGAGAAGTGGGATTTTATCCCGATATATCGGGAAAAGTCAAGTTAATCTTATGTCATAGTAAAAAAGATTTTAAAGAATATATTTTGAGGTTTAAAGATTTGCCGGAAAGGAGCCAGGCATTTGCTATTCCACAAAAGGCTTTAATAATAATTCGTAATCCAAGAGATATGCAGATAAATAGCAATTTCTTCCAGGTTTTGACACACGAATATAATCACATATTGTTGCACAATATAGCAAAGGACATTTCTATTCCACTTTGGTTTGATGAAGGATTTGCTCAATACTTTGCTAAACAGTGGGATATAAGAAGAGAGTTTATATTTGTCAGAAATGGGATTATAGGAAATTTATTAGATCTTAATGCATATAATTATAAATATCCTGAATTTCAAGACCAGGCAGAAATATTTTATTTACAGAGCTATTACACAATAAAATATATGATAAACAGATTTTCAAAGGAAAAATTTCAGGATTTTTTAGAGGCTTTACAGACCTCTAAAGATTTTGATAGAACTTTTTTTGATATTTTTCAGATTCAATTGTATAGATTTATAGTTGATGCAAGAAAGTCAATAAAGACACATACAATTTTAACAGTCTTTTATTCTGGATTTGGATTACTTTGGACGATTATACCGATACTCGTACTTATTGCATATGTTAGAAAAAAAATGTTAGGAAAGAGGGTAAAGGAGATATGGGATAGAGAGGAAAATTCGGATAAAGATTTTCCATCGAAAGAAAATGGGCTATAAGGCTGTAGATTTACAATGATTAACATTGAATCAATTTACAGTTCAAAGACCTTCAAGGTTTTCAAAACCTTGAAGGTCTCTAGTGTTGGCAGAGTCGTCACAGACCATTCCGTGACGGAAACCTATAAACTTATGGTTCAGGTAATATACCTGAACCAGCAGGGTATTAATAAAAAAAAGCGAGAGCATTTCATTCTTGCTTTTCAAATTATAGTGACGGATGTGCTCATCCGTTTGATAGAGCTTAGGAGATATATGCATTGGCCTAAAATTTGCTATGATTTCGTAAGATATTTCATCCAAGCGTCACCATTACTACTCCAGAAAATGCCATTATCATTCCAATAAATTTTCGCAATGTGAATTTTTCTTTTAAGAAAATAGCAGCAAATATTAATACAAATATCACACTCGTTTGATTAATTGCAGCGGCAATACTGGCATATGTAAATTTTATTCCTCCCATCCAGGTAAACATTGCAAAATAATTTCCAAGTATTGCTCCGGGAAGCATATATTTCCAATTTTTTGAGGGACGAAATGCACTAAAGAGTTCTTTTCTTCTTGGATGAAATAACGCTATAATACTCATTACAATTGCAGCAACAACAAGTCTTATCATAGTTACCCAGAGGATTGGTGCTCTGTTCAAAAGTGGTTTTATCATTACGATGCTAACTGCCATAAGTGCAATTGATAGGGACCCCAGTAATATTCCAAGAATTAGATTTTTTCTTGGTATTGAATGGTTTGGCAATCTGAGAGATGAGATTAATATTGCACTAATAATCATTAGGGCACCCAAGAGTTGTGTATAACTTAAACGCTCACCTAAAAAGAAGAAGGTGAGCCCAATGACTATTGGTGTATAAAGGCAGTCAACAATTGCTAATAAACCAGCACCTAATAGGTTAAGACTTTTGAAAAAAAGAGTGTCTGCAATTACAACCCCAATAATTCCACTTATTATTAATAATAAATAATCTTTAATAGGTGCTGGTAGCAAAAGGGTTCTATGCATAACCAAAAAAGTGAATAAAAAAAGTGCAGAGCAAACGGAATTTTTGAACAAGTTCAGTGAGAGTGGTTCAGTAGATTCACCGCTTTTTCTGAACAAGATAACCGCTGTTGCCCAAATGATTGCGCAAATTAACGATAAAATTTCACCGGAATATGGAATGCTCATAGATTGAGAAATATCAAATGTCAAATTCAAAATACCAAATAAAATTCAAAATCCAAATGTCAAAAGTAAAAATAATTTTGTTATTTTTAACTTTTGGACTTTGTTTGTTATTTGTCATTTGCCCGTCCTCCGCAGAAGCTCTGCTTCGGAGGATGGATAATTTGGATTTTATTTGACATTTGTTATTTGTTCACCCTGTGGAATACGAAGTCCCGATATAATCGGGATTCCACAGGGTAAATTTGTAATTTTTGTTTTAGAATTCGTCTTCACTTTTTGCTGAACGAGTCATAAGTCTCTTTAATCCTGCTTGAGGTGAAAGGTCATTGAAAAGAATATTGTATATTTCATTAGTGATAGGCATTTCAATACTCATCTTTCTGCCTAATTTATATGCTGCCTGTGTGGTTTTGATTCCTTCTGCAATCATCTCCATACTTTCTGTTATTTCTTTTAAGGTTTTGCCTTTAGCAAGCTGTTCGCCCACAAATCTATTTCGGCTATACTTGCTTTCACAGGTAACTATAAGATCGCCAATCCCGGAAATACCTGAAAATGTATGTGGATTTGCACCACATTTTATACCTAAACGAGTAATCTCGCGAAGACCCCGGGTAATCAAAGCGGCTTTGGAACTATCGCCCAAATTCATACCATCAGCAATTCCTGCACCGATTGCAATGACATTTTTTAATGATGCTCCTAATTCAACTCCAATTATATCAGCACTAGTATAAACTCTGAAATGATTAGTCATAAATATTTTTTGGATTTCGTTTGCGAAATCTTCACTGATAGATGCGGCAACGATTGTAGCAGGTAATTTTTTGCTAACTTCTTCTGCATGGGTTGGGCCAGATAAGGCGGAGATGTTTTCTGGCAGCGCATTTGTTTCATCAATAATGACTTGAGACATTCTCATTAATGTGTCAATCTCCAATCCTTTAGTTACGCTTACTATATGTTTGCATTTTAGTTCACTCTTAACTTTGGAAATAGTGTTTCGGACGAACTGCGAAGGCACAGCTATCACAGTAATGTCACCAGAAGAAACAGTCTCGTTAAGATCGTTGGTCACCATTAAATTTTCAGGAAAGGGACAATCTGGAAGAAAGAATTTGTTTATACGATTTTTTTGCATTTTTACGGCACGTTCTCTTATCCACTCCCAACCTTTAACAGAGAATCCTTTTTCTGCAAGAAGAATGGCTAATGTCGTGCCCCAACTTCCCATACCAATTACTGAAATATTTTTCATTTAGTGACTTCCTTTATTTTCATAATTTTTTTACTATAATTAGAAGGATGATAAATATGTTTCAAGTTTTTTGAAAATTAGCACTTTTTATTAAAGAGTGCTAAAATAATTTGACATTCATTTTAGTAAGAATTATATTTTCTATAAATGAAGAAAGAATCTAAAATATAAAGATGAATATAAATAAATTTACATTAAAAGCACAAGAAGCTATTCAGTCAGCTATTCAACTAGCTCAAGAATTTGGGCATCAAGAGATTTCTCCTGCACATATCCTGGCTGTGCTTGTGAAACAACAAGATGGGATTATTCCATCTATTTTAAACAAATCTCTATCATATCGGGATAAAGAAAATTTTTATAAAGATATTGAAACAATTTTAAATAAAAAACCTCAAATCTCTGGTGGAACACATCAGCCTTATCTATCTGCAGAACTGAATAAAATTTTTAATGATGCACAAAAAGAAGCAGATAGATTAAAAGATGAATATCTCAGCACAGAACATATCTTCCTTGCAACAATTAGAGATAAGAATGAACTTACAAATTTGTATAAAAAGTATAATATTTCTGAAAAGGATGTTTTGCAAGTATTAAAAGAAATTCGTGGAAATCAGAGAATTACAGACCAGAATCCAGAGGCAAAATATCAGGCATTAGAAAAATATGCGAGAAATATTACGGACTTAGCAAGAAAGGGCAAATTAGACCCAGTTATTGGACGGGATGAAGAAATCCGTTCGGTTATGGAGATCCTCTCCCGTCGCAGAAAGAACAATCCTGTGTTAATTGGTGAGGCTGGTGTTGGTAAAACCGCCATTGTAGAGGGATTGGCAAGCAGAATTGTTGAAAACGATGTGCCAGAAACTCTAAAAAATAAAGATATAATTGAATTAGATATGGGAGCACTCCTTGCTGGAGCAAAGTTCAGAGGAGAATTTGAGGACAGATTAAAGGCTGTATTAAAAGAGGTGCAAGCTGCTCAGGGCAAAATAATACTTTTTATTGACGAGTTGCAC
This sequence comes from Candidatus Cloacimonadota bacterium, assembly GCA_034722995.1. Taxonomy (NCBI): domain Bacteria; kingdom Pseudomonadati; phylum Candidatus Cloacimonadota; species Candidatus Cloacimonadota bacterium. The sequence goes on from JAYEOL010000052.1 coordinate 24,165, forward strand.
ACAGTTGTTGGAGCCGGTGCTACTGAAGGAGCTATTGATGCCTCAAATATGCTAAAACCTGCTCTGGCAAGAGGTGATTTGCATTGTATTGGAGCAACAACATTGAATGAATACAGAAAATATATTGAAAAAGATGCTGCATTAGAGCGAAGATTTCAACCTATAATGGTCTTTGAACCTGATGTAAATGATACTGTTTCAATATTAAGAGGAATCAAAGAAAAGTATGAAATCCATCATGGAGTAAAAATTAAGGATTCGGCTATTATTGCAGCTGCTACACTCTCCGAACGATACATAACAGACCGTTTCCTACCAGATAAGGCAATTGACCTGATTGATGAAGCTTGTGCTCACATTCGTTTACAAATTGATAGTTTGCCTGCTGAATTGGATGAGATAGAAAGAAAAATTCGTCAGTTGCAAATTGAAAATCATTCACTTCGTAAGGAAAAAGATGTGAAGTCCATTGCCCGACAAAAGGAGATTCAGAAAAAATTGGCGGTATTGCAGGAAAAATCAAATCATATTAGAACACGATGGAATCTTGAAAAAGAAATAATTAGCAACACAAGAAGACTTAAAGAAGAGATTGATAGTGCTAAAATTGAGATGCAAAAGGCAGAGAGAGAGGGGAATCTTACAAAGGCGGCGGAGCTAAAGTATGGCAGATTAAGAGAACTTACCAGGAAATTAGAAGAGAAGAACCATAAATTAGAAAACCTTCAAAAAGATACTCGAATCTTAAAAGAAGAGATTGATGCGAATGATATTGCTGAGATTGTTTCTAAATGGACTCATATTCCTGTTTCAAAAATGCTTGAGAGCGAAACCAGTAAGCTTTTGCGTATGGAAGAGGAATTGCATAAACGAGTTGTTGGACAGGATGAGGCTATAAATGCTGTTGCAAATGCCATTCGTAGGAATCGTGCCGGGATTAGTCCTGAACATCGCCCAATTGGAACTTTTATGTTTCTTGGTCCAACTGGTGTTGGTAAAACTGAATTAGCAAAAATTCTGGCAAAATTTCTGTTCAATTCAGAAAAAGCTATGATTCGTATTGATATGTCAGAATTTATGGAAAGACATACTGTTTCTAAATTAGTTGGTGCTCCTCCCGGATATGTTGGATATGAAGAAGGCGGTCAATTAACAGAAGCAGTAAGAAGAAGACCCTACAGTGTGATTTTATTTGATGAAATTGAAAAAGCTCACCACGATGTTTTTAATATCCTACTTCAGATAATGGAAGATGGAAGACTTACTGATGGACAAGGCAGGACAGTAGATTTTTCAAATACTGCGATAATTATGACATCCAATATTGCTTCCGAGCAGTTTTTCAATGAGAATAGCAAGAATGAAGTTTCACGACCAGTTTTGATGAAAGCTTTGCAAGCAAATTTTCGTCCAGAATTCCTTAACCGTCTTGATGAGATAATAATTTTCCATAGACTGACTGAAGATGATTTAGTTAAGATTCTTGACATTCAAATTGCTGATTTACGAGAAAGATTATCACATCAAGGTCTGGGGTTGGAGATTTCTGAACCAGCTAAGAAATATATAGCACAACACGGTTTTGATTCGCAGTATGGAGCAAGGCCTTTAAAAAGACTTATTCAAAAAGAAGTTGAAAACAAAATTGCTATTGAATTACTAAAAGGTTCGCACACAAATAAGAATACAATTCAAGATTCTGATAAAACAGATAGAGTTTTTATTGACATCCAAAATGGGAAAATTTCTATTTTGGTAAAATGAGAATATAATAATTAAATAATAATAATTGGAGGAAAGATGGCTAAACAACTGGAATTCGGCCATGAAGCCAGAGAACAACTAAAAAAAGGCGTTGATGTATTAGCCAATGCTGTAAAAACTACACTCGGTCCACGAGGACGAAATGTAGTTCTTGAAAAAAGCTTTGGCTCGCCCACAATTACAAATGATGGTGTAACAATTGCAAAAGAGATTGAGCTGGAAGATAAGTATGAAAATATGGGAGCACAGATGGTTAAAGAAGTCGCAACCAAAACTCATGATGTAGCTGGAGATGGAACTACAACCGCTACTTTGTTAGCACAATCTATCATTGATGAAGGATTTAAACATGTTACAGCAGGTGTTAATCCTATGTTTATGAGAAGAGGTCTTACTAAGGCTTCTGAAACTATAGTTAAAGAGATTAAGAAACTCAGCAAACCAACCAAAACCTCAGAAGAAATTGAGCAAATTGCTACTATATCAGCAAACAATGACCCAGAAATAGGAAAGTTGATTGCAGAAGCAATGGGAAAAGTTGGAAATGAAGGTGTCATAAATGTTGAGGAATCTAAAACTATGAAAACTGATTGGGAAGTTGTTGAGGGTATGCAGTTTGATAGAGGATATGTCTCACCTTATTTTGTAACAGATGCGGAAAAAATGGTTGCAGAATTGGAAGATGCTTATATCCTGCTTCTGGACAAGAAAATATCTGTTATGAAAGACCTGCTTCCTATTCTTCAAGAAGTGTCTCAAACTGGCAAACCGCTTTTGATTATTGCAGAAGATATTGAAGGTGAAGCTCTTGCTACACTCGTAGTTAACAAACTAAGAGGCACTCTTAATGTCTGTTCTGTAAAAGCACCTGGATTTGGTGATAGAAGAAAAGAAATGCTTAGAGATATTGCAATTCTTTCTGGTGGAACTGTGATTTCAGAAGAGGTTGGTTTGAAATTGGAAAACACAAAATTGCACGACCTTGGAATTGCTCATAAGGTTATCGTTGATAAGGAAAATACTACAATCAGAGAAGGGAAAGGAAAGGATAAAGATATTTCTGGAAGAATTCAACAAATCAAAAGACAGATTGATGACACTACTTCAGATTATGACAAAGAAAAACTACAAGAAAGACTTGCAAAGCTATCAGGTGGTGTGGCTGTTTTAAATATTGGGGCAGCAACAGAAACTGAAATGAAGGAGAAAAAACACCGTGTTGATGATGCTCTTCAGGCTACCCGCGCTGCTGTTGAAGAAGGTATAGTCGTTGGCGGTGGAGTTGCTTTACTTCATGCTGCAAAGGCAATAGACACACTAAAATTAGAAACAGAAGAGAAAATCGGTGCTGAAATACTTAAAGCCGCACTTCAAATGCCGGTTTATCAGATTGCCAGGAATGCTGGCGTGGCTGGTGATGTTGTTGTAGAAAGACTGAAAAATGAAAAGAATCCTAACATCGGATATAACGCTGCAAAACGAGAATATTCTGATTTAATGGCTGACGGCGTAATTGACCCAGCAAAGGTTACCCGCTCTGCTGTACAAAATGCTTGCAGTATTGCCGGACTTTTCCTTACGACTGAATGCATTATCTCAGATATTCCTAAGAAGGAAGAACCTACTCCACCAATGCCTCCAGGAGGATATGGCGGCGGCGGAATGTATTAAGAATCAAGTAGCACGGAACTCCGTTCCGTAAAAGCCAAAAGGCAAAAATTAAAAGGCAAAAGTAAAAAATGAAAAATCTAAGCGGTGTCTAAGTTCAAAAACTTGTGGATACCGCTTTTTATTTTGCTAAATAGCAATAATTAAAAAAAGGAGTTATGATGAAAAAAAAAAATTTAACTATCATCCTTGTCGTCTTCATCTTAGCAAGTTTATCTTTTTCAAATGTTATAGCTGATATGCAGCACTTTGGAAACACTAAACTTGGTGAGAAAGACCACACATGGACAATCGTGGATATAATCACTCCTGTTAGTATTCCTCTTGGCCATCTTTATGGATTGGATTATCACGATAGTTATCTATGGGTAGGTGATGATTCTGGTGGGCTAATTTATCAGGTGGACCCAGCAGATGGCTCAGTTATATCGTCATTTCAGGGTGCACCGGAATCAAATCATGGCTTAGCTTGGGATGGCACTTATTTTTGGGTAGCTGGAGATTATCAGGCTGATGGAAATATTTATAAAATGACCCAAGATGGAACTGTTATAGCTACAATTCCAAATCCGGGCGGCGATTATAGTGGAGGATTAAGCTGGCATAACGGTTATCTCTGGGTAAGCGTTTATTACCCTAATACTCAGCCGAATATTTATGAAATTGACCCCTCTGATGGTTCAATCGTTGATTCTCTGAGTACGGTGGGCATTCAGCCGCAAGGACTTGTTTTTCAGGATGATAACACCCTTTGGAACAGTATGGATGACAATGATGATGACCCAGAAAGGTGTACGGCTTATAATCCAGCAACAGGTGATACGATTTGGTCTTTCCTTGTTCCTACGACTAAACCACGAGGGCTTGCCTGGGATGGTACATATCTTTACTTAGTTGCAAAACAAGCTGAAGCAGGTTGGGATCAGGTTATTTATAAAATTCTACTTGATGGTGGCGGAACACCAGAGATAAATATTCCAATTACTAATCATAACTACGGCACAGTAACAGTTGGCGATTCTGCAACCTGGAATGCCACTGCACAAAATATTGGAACAGCAGATTTAGTAATTGATAATGTATATTTCACAGGATATAATATTTGTGTTACCTGCCCTCTTGAATTTCCAATAACTATCAATCCTGGAAATCAAGAAGAAATACCATTTATTTATACACCAATAAATCCTGAACCTTTAAACGCAATTGCAACAATAGAATCTAATGACCCATTACACCCAGAAGTTGATATTACTTTAACAGGAAATGCGGTAAATCCGGGACCAAGTATTTATGTGCCAATAACAAGCCATAATTACGGTTTAGTGCGAATCAATGCAATAACCCGCTGGTTTATGGAGATTCAAAACATTGGAGATGAGACCTTAGTTATTGATAGTATTTACTGTGACGATACTCACTTTACTGTGGATTCTGATGTAAGTTTTCCAATAAATATCGGCGTTCTTGATACTATTCAAATCGGCGTCTGGTTTAATCCTGAAGAAGCCATTTTATATGAAGGAACATTGTTTATAGAAAGCAATGACCCTGATAACAATCCATTTGAAGTTACTTTAGAAGGGACTGGCGATGATTCACAATATGAAATTGGAGAAACTTTATGGCAATATCATATTACGACCAGCTGGGATAATAGTCCCAAAGCTATTGCTCCCATACAGGACATCAATGGTGATAATATTAGCGATGTTATAATTTGTTCAGAAGATAATTATATTCGTTGCTTTAATGGAAATTCTTCTGGAGATGCTGATGTTCTTTGGGAAAAGGAAATTTATTCAGGTAATATCTATTCATATAGAGGATTGGATATTATAGAAGATATTAATAATGATGATTATCAGGATGTTATTGTTGCCACAACTGGTGGAGATAGATCAATAAGAGCAATTTCTGGAAAAACCGGTGTAACAATCTGGGTTCACGATACACATGAATACGGTGGTGGAGGTTGGGTTTATCAGGTAGATTGCAGATATGATTATAATAATGATGGAATTCTTGATGTTTTAGCTGCAACAGGTGATGATGCAGATGATACAGGTCCCAAAAGAGTATATTGTCTTGATGGTTTAACCGGATTATCAATTTGGGAATACTCATTAGGTGGACCTGGTTTCTCTGTAATTGGAATTGAAGATTGCACAGGTGATGGACAGCCAGATGTATTAGCTGGTGCTTCTAATGAAGGTGAAACCATAGGTTATGCTTATGGCATTAATGGAACAACAGGTAATATAATTTGGACATATACTACAACCTCTACATCAGTTTGGGCATTAGAACAATTAAATGATATCAATGAAGATGGTATTAAAGATGTGATTATCGGTGATTTCTCCGGGCATTTTTATTACCTTGATTCCACAAATGGAACAGCACTTCATACCGGTACTGTTGGTGTAGCAATTATACTCCAATTTGTAAAATTAAATGATGTTAATGGCGATGGGAATCCTGATTTTGGAGTTGCTCATAGCAGTAACAGTATGGTACAAGTGATTGATGGATATTCTGGAGCTTTTGTCTGGTCCCATTCTGTTGCAGACCAACCGTGGAATGCATCCAGAATTGCTGATGTAAGTGGAGATGGAATTGATGATTTAGTTGTTGGAACTCTTTACTCAAATAATTATGCTTATTTCCTTAATGGAGTAGATGGCTCAGAAATAGAATCTATTAGCACAGGAACACCAGTTGATGCAATTGCAGCAATCCCGGATATTGTTGGAGATGGTTCAATGGAAATGGTAGTTGGTGGAAGAAATGGCTGGGTATATTGCTATTCTGGTGGACTTGATGCAATAGTTGGTGTTGATGAGCAACAAACCCAGAATGATAATTTTATATTGTTGAAAAATTATCCAAATCCGTTCAGTAGTTCAACTACAATTTCTTTTAATTTAGCCACAAAACCACACGAAAATGCACAAATAAAAATTTATAATATAAAAGGTCAGTTAATAAAGAATTTCGAACTCCGAACTCCGAATTCCGAACTTACAAAGATTGAATGGAACGGAAAAGATCAGTCAGGTAATTCTGTTTCAAATGGTGTTTATTTCTATCAATTGGAATCTAAAAATTATAAATCTGATATTAAGAAAATGATTATACTTCGCTAATCCCGATGTATCGGGATGTATAATAAATTGTGATAAGATAATAGATTTTGAAATCATTCATAGGCGGAATAGAAATATTCCGCCTTTTTATTGACATAATAATATTGTATTTTTTGATTTTCCAAAATAATTATTTCTTGGAGAAGATGTGCGGTATTGTAAATTTCTAATAATTTTTATAGCGTTGTCTTTATTATTCTCAATTGTAGGTGAATTAAAAGCACAAGATGTAGTTTCTGCAAAAATTGAACCTGAAACAATCAAAATAGGACAAAAAGGTCAAATTAGTGTTAATTTTTTAATTCCTCCCGGACATCATCAAAGTCTGGAAAAGGATTATTTTTTTATCAAACCTGAAGAGAGGAGAGGTATACATTTTGAACCTACTATTTATCCAGCCCGTCTTGGCTTGGCAAAGCCGGGACAGGAAGGTAAAAAAGATGATAATGGTATTATAAATTATCATAATAAAGTTACATTAACAAAAGAATTTACTATCACTAAAGAGATTAAACCTGGCTTCCACCAGATAAAAGTGATAGCTGGATATCAACTTTGTGATGATGCTGGTATGTGCCTTTTTCCCGAAGAAGTTGAATTGGTATTACCTGTTATCTTTGGTAGTATCAGCCAAAAAGATAGTATTCCTACTCTAAAGGAAATAATTTCCACAAAGCATATTACTTCAGACTATGAGTTTAATGAAATAAAGAAATTATTAGATGATTTTGATATTGCAGGTGTTGCAGCAGGATATCAAAAAAGCGATAAGTTTATCTCTTTCTTAGAAAGTGGAACAAATGTGAATTCATCTACTTCAAATCTATTTGCTGGCAAAAGTATTTGGTTGATTATTCTTCTTATTTTAATTGGAGGCATAGCACTTAATCTTACTCCCTGTGTTTTGCCGATGATACCAATTACAATCGCTGTGCTTGGAGCTGGAACCCAGGCAGAATCAAAAAAGAGAGGATTTTTAATTGGAGGAATATATGGATTTGGAATGACATTAGCCTATGGAACGCTGGGGTTAATCGTTGTGCTTACTGGATCGCAATTTGGCACTATAAATTCTTCTCCCTGGTTTAATATTATAATTGCAGCTGTTTTCATTCTTCTTGCACTTGCTATGTTTGATATTATTCCAATAGATTTCTCAAAATTTAGAAGCGGCAATATACAAGGAAAAGGTAGAGGAAAGTTTATAACTGTTTTTGTGCTGGGTATTATTGCAGCAATACTTGCAGGTGCATGTGTCGCCCCTGTCCTGATTTCTGTCATTTTGTATTCTACAACGCTTTATGCCAAAGGAAATTCGGCAGGACTATTGCTACCATTTTTACTTGGAGCAGGAATGGCAATCCCCTGGCCATTTGCTGGTGCTGGTCTTTCATTCCTTCCTAAACCTGGGAAATGGATGGAATTGGTTAAATATATTTTTGGTGTTATTATTTTTATTATAGCAATTTATTACGGTTATACAGGAGTAAAGATATTTCAGAATAGAATGAAGCCTGTAGAACAGGTTGCAGTCACCAAAGAAAAATCCACTCTTCCATGGACATATTCACTTACTGAAGGACTGGAAAAAGCAAGAAAAGAAGGAAAACCCATTATGATTGATTTCTGGGCTACATGGTGCAAAAACTGTTTAGTAATGGATGCTACAACATTCAAAGCTGAAAAGGTTGTTAAAAAACTTGATGATTTCATTGTTGTTAAATATAAAGCAGAAAATCTTAAAAAATCTCCAACAAAAGAAATTCTTGATTATTTTGGAGTGATTGGACTACCGACTTATGTTATGCTTATTCCGAAATAAAATGAATTTACTATAAATTGTTTCACAAAGTAAAAAATGGGTTCTGCAAAATATGGAAAATTCACCTAACTTGTCATTCCCGTGTAGACGGGAATCCAGTAGGAATAAAGGTTTGTGGATTCCCAATCAAGTTGGGAATGACACGCGAATGCTATTTTGCAGAACGCATAAAGTAAAAAAGATATGGAGAAATATGGAATAAATTTATTGACGGTTTTTAGCAAAAATTAACAGTTTTTAAAAAAATGATAGAGTAAGAATATTCCGCCTTTTTTCTATTAGCATCACTATTTTTTGAAGGAAGTTATCAAGATATTCTATAATATTTGACAAAAAATTATTAATCAACAAATTTAACTAAAAGCAGAGCAAGTTAGCTCCGATTAATCGGAGCATTTTTTGTATGAAAAAAATATAGTATGAAAAATAATGAAATTTTAGAAGATATTATTAAAAAAGTATGCAAGAAAATGAATGTGCAACTCTATGATTGGAAATTAAGAGGAATTCGTAGTAATCAGTCTCTGGTCGTCTATATAACCCGGAAAGATGGTGTAACTTTGCATGACTGCCAGAGAGTTAGTCAGGAGATTGAGGATGAATTGGATATGAGAGACATATTTGATTCAAGATATGTTTTGGAAGTTTCTTCTCCTGGACTTAGTAGAAATTTGAATACTCTTCAGCATTTTATTGATGCTGTAGATGAACTGGTTAAGGTTAAATATCTGAATAATAAGAATAAAATAGAGACAGTAAAAGGTATTCTTGCATCGGCTGATGAATGCTCTATCTCTATTAAATTAGATGAGAAAAAAAATATTAATTTATTTTATGAGCAGGTAAAAAACGCAAGAACAGTTTTTAACTGGACCGCTGAATTCTCTAAAAAAGAAAGTAAAAAGAATTAGGGAGCAAAATGGGATTTAATTTGATTGCAATTATTGATGAATTTGCAAGGCTTAAACAGATAAAAAAAGAAGTTATTGCAGATATTATTAAAGATAGTTTAGAAGCAACATTATCAAAGAAATTAAATCCAGATTGTAAACTATCTGTTGAAATTGATTTTGAGGAGAACAAAGTAGTTGCCAGATTATTAGCAAAGGTAGTTGAAGAAGTTAAGAAAAATTTTGATGAAATCAATCTTAAAGATGCTCAAAAGATTATTCCAACCGCACAGGATGATGATTATATTCCAGTTGAAATTCCTATTACTGAATTTGGCAGGAAAACAATTCAATCGGCAAGACAGGCTATTATTACCAAGATAAGGGAGTCAGAAACTGAAAAAATCAAAGTTGATTATGAAAAACAGAAAGGACAAATTGTATCAGGTATTGTAAAAAAAGTGGAATATAATGGTTATATCGTTGATATAGGTTTCACAGAAGGGCTACTCCCAACCGAAGAGCAAGTTGAGACTGAATTTTATAAAATCGGTGATTATATTAAGGCATATATTGCTAATATTAGACATCAAAAAGGAAGAGTAAGGGTAATACTTTCAAGGAGGAGACCAGAGTTTATTATAAAATTATTTGAAAGTGAGATTCCAGAAATTTTGGACGGGGATGTTGTGATTAAGAAAATCGTAAGAGAGCCAGGATATAGAACCAAAGTTGCTGTTTATAGTACTAACAAGAATATTGATGCATTTGGAAGTTGTGTTGGGCCAAAAGGTATGAGAATAGAAGAGATAAAAAGGGAACTTCACGGAGAACAGGTTGATATAATTGTTTGGAGTGAAAATCATGAGCAACTCATTAAGAATAGTATTGGAAGTGAGTTGGTAAAAAGGGTCTATTTAGCTGATAAAGGGAAATTCGCCCAAATAATTACTGATGAAAAAAACAAAAATATTGCAATTGGCAAAGGTGGTAAAAATATCAAATTAGCCGCAAAACTTACTAATTATAAATTGGATGTTTTATTAGAAGATGAATATGAAGAAATCTCAGCTAATGAACGCAGAATTACAAGCACAGTCTTTGAACTTGAAGGTGTTACTGAAAACATTGGAATGATATTACATAATGCAGGTTATACCTCTGTTCAAGACATCCATCTTGCTTCTATGCAAGAACTTTGCCAGATTGAAGGAATTGGTGTAAAAATAGCTGAAAAAATTAAAGAGTCTGCCAGGTATTTTTAACCCTGTTAAAATAGGCTAAATTCAAATATATGAAAGTAATAATTCAGATAAGAGTTCTAACAGGGCGAGATGGTGAATAAAGCAAGTAATGCAGGACATATTCCAAAGCGGACTTGCGTTATCTGCAAAAGAAAAAGAGAGAAATCAAATTTAGCAAGATTTGTAATAAAAAATGATTCTATTGTTTTCTATTACAAACAAAAAATGCATGGCAGAGGATATTATTGTTGTTCAGATGTAAATTGTATGAATAAACTTGAAAAATGGATGAAAAAAAGAAAGAAAAAATAATTAACTTATTAAGACTGGCAAGAAAGGCTAAAGCAGTTGCTTTCGGCAGAATAGCAGTGAAAAAGAGCATTGCCGGCAGTAACACCAGCTTGATATTTTCAGGAAAGAGGAATAGTAATTTTCTACGACGAAACTGTGAGATATGTAAGCAAAAAGGTATTCAAATTTCCTACCTTTTTCCCGATGAAGAATTAAGTAAGATTTTTGGCAGACAAAAATTGACATTAGTAGCTATTAATAACAAAGACTTTACCAAAGGTATTAAGATAATTTTAGATAGTTGAAGGAAATAAATGGATCAAATAAGAGTTTATGAGTTTGCGCGAGAATTAAAAATTTCCCCACAAGCATTGATGTCAATTCTAAGGGATATGAAAGTGGTGGTAAAAAGCCATATGAGCTATATTGATGAAAAGTCTGTTGAAAAGATTCAGAAAATGTTTTCTGAGCAAATGAAAGCCGCAAGCACAAGACAAAAGCAAAGAAAAAGCTATCAGGAGCAGTTGCGTTCTAAAAGATTTAAAGAGTCTAGAAAATATGAAAGAGCAGAGGTTGCTGGTACTGAAACTAAAATCCCAAAAGAACCATCAAAAAAGACAGAGACCGCAAAACCATCTCCTAAAACAACAAAGGTAAAGGAAACACCATCCATATCAGAAAAGAGGCCTTATCCATCAAAACCTGCAAAAGAGAAGAAAAAAGAAAAAGTTAGATATAAAGACAAGAAAGCAAGACTTCGTGAAGAACGAGAAAGAAAATTTTTTGACCAGCAACAAATAAAAGGAAATATTAAAGCAACGCTTACAAAAGATGTAAAAGTAAAAAAGCGTAAGAAAGGAAAAATAGCAGGAGAACAGAAAACGCAAAAAATTGTAATTAGCGAATTTACTTCAGCTTCTGAATTAGCGAAAATTATGGGTAAAAATCCAATTGAGATTGTTGCCAAATTTATGGAGCTTGGGAAAATGATTACGATCAATCAAAGATTGGATAAAGATTCATTAATAATGATCTGTGATGAATTCAATTTTGAAGTTGAATTTGCTGAGCAATACGGAAGGGATATTTTGTCTTTAGAACGAAAAGAGACAAAGAAAGAAAAAATAAAAATACGACCACCAGTAGTTGCTGTTATGGGTCATGTTGACCACGGGAAGACATCAATACTTGATTGCATAAGGAAAAGTAATGTTATTGCTGGTGAGGCTGGTGGAATAACTCAGCATATAGGAGCATATCAAGTAGAATTTCAGAATAAAAAAATTACTTTTATTGATACACCAGGTCATGAAGCTTTCACTGCTATGCGAGCCAGAGGTGCAGATATTACTGATATTGCTATAATTGTAATAGCCGCTGATGATGGGGTTATGCCCCAAACAATTGAAGCGATTGACCATGCAAAAGCCGCTGATATACCTTTAATTATAGCAATTAATAAAATTGATTTGCCCAATGCAGACCCAGAGAAAGTAAAAATTCAACTCGGAAAGCAAAATGTTAGATTGCAAGGTTGGGGTGGGCCTGTAGAGTATGTTGAATGTTCTGCGAAAACCGGAGAAGGAATTGATAATTTGTTAGACACAGTTCTCTTAGTTGCTGAGGTTGAAGAATTATCAGCAAGGTATTCAGGTAATGCAGAAGGGGTTGTTGTTGAGGCAAAATTGGACAAAGGCAAGGGACCAGTAGCTACAATATTGGTGCAAAATGCTGTTTTAAAAACTGGTGATTTTGTAATATGCGGTGCTCAATTTGGAAAAATTCGGTTACTGCTTGATGAACGGGGGCAACCTGTGCCTATTTGCTATCCATCTGGAGTTATTCAGATTTTAGGTTTAAATGGAATTCCACAAGCGGGTGATACTCTAAATGTTGTGCGTGATGAAAAAATTGCAAGAGATATAACATCTAAAAGACAATACATTATTAGACAACGACAGATAGCAAGTGGCAAAGGTGTAACTTTGGATAATCTCTTTGACCGAATTCAGCAAAGCGAGTTGAATGTCCTTAATGTTATCGTAAAAGCAGACACAGATGGTTCCGTTGAAGCGATTTGCGATGCTCTTCAAAAAATACAATCTAAAGAGATAAAAGTCAATATTGTTCACAAAGCAGTTGGCGGAATCGTTGAGGCTGATGCAGACCTCGCAGCTGCTTCAAACGCAATTGTTATCGGCTTTCATGTCCGTCCAAATGCTGAAGCAAGAAAATCTGCTGAACTCAATAAGGTTGAAATACGATTATATGATGTTATTTTTGAAGCAATTGATGATGTGAAAAAATCCCTTGAAGGTTTACTGGCACCTGTCATTCATGAAGAAATTATTGGGACAGCAAAGGTTAAGCAAATTTTCAAAATATCTAAAGTTGGCGTTGTCGCCGGATGTTATGTAACAGAAGGGAAAATTATTAATGGTGCCTTTGTAAGACTTTTCCGTGAAGAAATCAAAATTTACGAAGGGAGAATAGCCTCTCTTAAAAGATTTCAGAATGAAGTAAAAGAAGTTCACGAAGGTCAAGAGTGTGGAATCGTTATTGAAAACTTTAATGACATCAAGGTTGATGATATCATAGAAGCTTATATAAAAACAGAAGAAAGAAAAAAAATAGAATAACCTAAATTAATGCCTGTAAAAAGTATAATCGTTGAACTTTACCTGCCCTTATCAAAATCTTTAAAAAATAAAAGAAGTATTGTAAAAAGCATAACACAGAGAATCCATAATAAATATAATGTTTCAATTGCTGAGATTAATAATAATGAGAAATGGAAAAATGCTACAATCGGTATTTCTATAATTGCCAATGAAATGTTATATATTGAAAAAAAATTATCCGATGTTATCCATTTTATTGAAGACACTTATATGGATGTTGAGATAACTAAAATTGAGGATTACTATTAATGGCACAATTCCGTCAGAATAGATTGAGTTCCCTTATTAAGCAAACCGTTGCAAAAATAGTTCGGTTTGATTTACGCGATAAAAGAGTAAAAAGTGTTGTAATTAAGGATGTAAGAGTCTCAGCAGATTTGCATTATGCAACAATATATTTTTCAATCTTAGATGGTGATATGGGAAAAAAGTCGGCTCAAAAAGGTTTAGATAGAGCTACGAAATATATCAGAATGAAATTGGCTAAATCCCTTAACCTAAAATATACTCCAGAATTGAATTTTGTTTATGATACAATATCTCAAAATGCTCGTTCCATAGAAAGGCTCATAGAAGAAGAACGAAAAAAATATGACATTAGATGAATTTAAGACTGAATTAAAAAACCTTATTTATACTAATCAAAATTTTGTTATAACAACACATGAGAATCCAGATGGTGACGCTATTGGTGCACAATTTGCCATTTATCTATTCCTAAAAAGACATGGCAAAAGTATTAGAATCATAAATCAAGACCTACCTCCAAATAAATATGATTTTCTCGGTTTATCAGATAAAGTTGAAACCCAAATCCCCGACGCTAACAATCAAATTGTCTTTATGCTTGATTATAATGAAAGAAAGAGAGCAGGGAAAAAAATTCAGAATGTGCTTAATAACTATCAGCAATTAGTTTGTATTGACCATCATACCAAACCAGAAAAAGTACCAAATGCTATTTTTTACATTGATACAAATGTTTCTTCAGCGTGTGAGATTATCTATTTGCTCCTAAAAGAGGAAATTAAATATTTTTCATCCCCTTGGAAAAGAAAATTTGCTAATTGCCTTTATACAGGCCTAATTTATGATACTAATAATTTTGCAAATAAGAATGTGTCTCACCAGACATTTACAGTAGCGAGCGAACTGCTTGCCATAGGTGCAGATAATAATCTCTGCTCTCTTAATATCTTTGAAAATAGAAGCACAGATGAATTAAAACTCCTGGGTAATACTTTGTCAACATTGAAATTCCACAAAACAGGACGAAATGTAAGCATTGCTTTTTACATTACGACTCAGAAGATGCTAAAAGGTTGTAATGCAGATATGGAATTGACAGACGGTTTCTCAAAAGAGGTTAAGCCTTCTAATGGACGAGACGTTGTTATTTATTTTCGTGAATTAAATACCGACAATTATCGGGTTTCACTTAGGTCAAAAGATTTGAATGTCCAGAAAATTGCAGAAAAATTTGGCGGTGGGGGACATAAATTGGCAGCAGGCTTTGAAACAAAAATTGAATTGGAAATGTTGAAAAATAAATTGTTTGAACTGATTAACCACGAAGGAAAATGACAAATTTCAATCCCCGATTCCTGAGCTCGTCAGGAACGGGCTTACTCGGGGACAAATTACAAATAATCCGCCATCACCGAAACGGAGTCCCGATAGAATCGGGTCTGGCGGACAAATGCCAAATGAAAGTCATACTTTGTGGTGAAAAATTTGCTTGTGAACAAAAAGTATTTCGGAGTACGAAAACGACTCCCGCTTTCGCGGGAGGAACTTTTCGCTTGTGCTACCTTGCTTAAAGTTCGTCTTCCGATAAATCGGAATCCTCGTTTCAGCACTCCTGTCTATAGTGGTAAAAATCAGCCTATGAACGGTATTTTAAATATAGATAAGCCAGCAGGCATTACATCGTTTGATGTGGTTAGAAAAATCCGTTATCTTACAGGCGTAAAGAAAGTTGGTCATTCAGGTACGCTTGACCCATTTGCAACTGGAGTTCTACTGGTTTTTGTGGGAAGAGAAACGACCAAACACATTTCAAAATTTTCAAATTTAGATAAAGAATATTATGCAAAAGTAAAATTTGGGGAAAAGACAGATACTGCTGACTTAACAGGCAAAGTTATTAAAAGAAAACCTATTCCAGAATTATCAATTTCTCAAATAGAATCAGTTTGCCAAAATTTTATTGGCAAAATTCAACAAATTCCTCCAATGTATTCAGCGATAAAAAAAGATGGAATTCGTCTCTATAAACTTGCGCGAAAGGGAAATACTATTGAAAGAGAACCACGGAGAGTTGAAATAAAAGAATTGGAATTGTTAGAGTATAATAAACCGTTCTTAAAATTTTCTTCAGTTGTATCTAAAGGTACCTATATTCGCACATTAGCAGAAGATATTGCTGAGAAACTTGGCACAATTGGACATTTAGTTGAGTTGCGAAGAATGGGAATAGGGAAGTTCTCTGTAGAAAATGCTTTAAACTTCAATAAATTGACAACCAAAATTGTACAAGAAAACATTGAAAAAGATCTTTTTTTATTTTAAATGAAAAGCATACACAAAATTAAGCATAAATTGAAAAATCTTGTTGTTACTGTTGGCACATTTGATGGGGTGCATCTTGGACATCAGAAGATTATGCAAACTCTTGTGAAAAGAGCAAAAGCAATTGATGGTATTTCAGTTGTAATAACTTATCACCCTCATCCGTTAGAAATTCTGAACAATAAACATTTTCCATATCTGCTTACCGAAAAAATAAAAAAAGAAGAATTTCTCAAAAAGATAGGTATAGATTATGTCCTCTGGCTTGACTTTGATAATAGATTAGCAAATCTTTCACCCGAAGATTTTATTAAAGCGTATTTTGTTGATAAACTATCAGCTAAAGAAATCATTGTTGGCTATGATTGGCATTTCGGTAAGAATAGAACAGGTAATTATCACTTATTGAAAAGGTACGAAAAGGTATATGGCTATAAAACGGATATTGTAAAAGAAGTGAAAATCGGAAAGAAAATCGTGTCCAGCACTAAAATCCGGGAATATATTAGAGACGGAAAAATAGAGTCTGCTCAAAAAATGTTAGGGCGATATTATTCTATTTTAGGTAAGGTCGTTCCAGGCGATAAAATTGGCAGGCAATTAGGATTTCCAACCATAAATCTTGAACCAGTAGAGCCAAGAAAGTTGCTCCCTCAATGTGGCGTGTATTTAACAAAAACTGAGTTCAAACAAAATAAAATGTGTGGTCTAACAAATATTGGCAAAAAACCAACTATAAAAAAGAATAATAGGAAAAAATTCATAGAAACATATATTTTTGATTTTGATAAAGAGATTTATTCCAAAAAGATTGAACTCTTTTTTATAAGAAGAATTCGGGATGAAAAAAAATTTGCAAGTAAAGAAGAACTCATAGAACAAATAAAGTTAGATGAAAGCATTGTAAGATGTATAATCCAAAATATGAAATTATAAAAAATAAAGTTATAGCTATTATAACAGCGGCAGGAAAAAGTGTGCGAATGAACTTACCAGTGAAAAAGCAGTTTATGCCACTTGCGGGTAAACCAATTATAGTCCATACAGTAGAGAAATTTTTAAAAGCAGAAATTTTTGATAAAATAATTATCACAATCAGTTCAGAAGATAGAAAACTCGCTGAAAAAATACTCTTTTCTAAATATAATTTTCCTAAAAAGAAATTTATCATTGTTGATGGAGGCGTAACAAGGCAACAATCCGTATTTAATGCATTAAAAATGTGCCCCGAAGCAACTGATTATGTTGTAATTCACGATGGGGTTAGACCTCTCGTAAAGGTTAAAGAAATTCAGGAAATTGTTGAACTGACTGAAGAAAAAAGAGCAATTACACTCGGCATAACAGCAAAAAATACTATTAAGAGAATTAAGCAGAATAGAGTCATATCCACTTTAGATAGAAAACAGTTATGGGAAATTTTTACACCTCAAGCATTCTATTATGACTTAATTTATAAAGCACATAAAAATGCAGAAAACAAAAAGCTCGAAGTAAATGATGATGCAGAATTGGTAGAAATTCTTGGTAAAGATGTTTTTGTTTTACAGGGTTTGCCAGAAAATATAAAAATTACTGACCAATTTGATTTGAAAATTGCTGAGGCGATATTACAAGGTGTAGAAAAATGAAAAGGATAAAAAATATTTTGGCAAAAATCTTACAAAAAATCCCGAATTTTCAAATCAAAATCCCGGTTACTGGACTTGGTTGTGGAGTTCTTGGCTTGGTCTTTGCCAAACAGACCATTAAAATGGGAAAGATAGCAGCACATCTTTTAAAAAGTCTTGAATATCGTGGATATGATTCTACCGGAGCTATTATTCAGAATGATAAAGGAAAGATTGTAGTCAGGAAAGATGTAGGTGCACCTTCTGAACTTGTTAAAACTTTGGGAATAGAAAAGCTATCAGGAAAAATATTCTGCGGGCAGGTTAGATGGGCAACTTTTGGTTCAGTTAACAAGGAAAATTCTCAACCTCATGAAGTAAAGTGCAAAAAGCATATCTACGGGGCTCATAATGGAAATATTACCAATACCTGCGCATTAAAACAGTTTCTTATTGATGAAGGACATGATGTTATAAGTAATAATGATGGAGAAATACTGGTTCATACTGTTGAGCAATATTTTGATATGTATATTGAGAAATTTCCAGATAAAAGACATTTAGAACCACAGATTCGCAAGGATTCTATGCGAAAGGCAATAATTGAGGCAAGCAAAAAGTTAGAAGGCTCTTATGCTGCTGTGATAGTTGACCCTGTTACAGAAATTGTTTACGCAATCAAAGCAGGAAGCAGTTTATATGTTGGAATAGGCGAATATGAAGGTAACAGATTTATCCTTGCATCTTCTGACTTAACTGCAATTTTACATTATACAAAAGTATTAATCAAAGTATATGAAAATGAGTTTATTGAATTTTCGCACGACAGATATCAAATATATGCATTAAAAGATATAACAATACATCAAAAGGATGGAACTTATAAACACTACAAAGAAGGTGAGAAGATAGATGTTAAACCAAAGCGTAGTAAGTTAAGAGCTGCAGATATTAAGCTCTCACCTCCATTTAAATATTTTATGGAACAAGAAATTTACGCTGAGGTAGAAAGCTGTAGGAAGCTTATTCAATTTATAAAGAATGGAAGTGAAGACAGCAAAAAAATTTGTAGCATTTTAAAAAATAGTAAGGCGTTAAATAACTATCAAACAATTTGCAAAAGTATCACCGAAACATCTAACTTTGAAAAACAGACAAAAATTTTTCAAAATTTCCTTTCTGACAAATCCTTTATAGAAATAAAAAAAGAATGTAAAAAGAAGATTCCAGAATTATTTGATAAATTTACTGACCCAGATTTTACAAAGATGGAGTTTTATTCTGATAATTCAACTGTTTTTTTAGAGATAATTGGGAATGAAATTTCTGAAGATTATCTTTTATTAGCTAAAATAATGGATGCCATTGATGAACAGCGTGAAACTTTAAATTTTCAGAAAAAAATAGAGCGTTTTCTTGAAATGATAACTAATGCCTGGGATAAACATTGTAATATTTACGCTGCAAGTTGTGGCACATCTTATCATGCTGCGAAAACCGCTGCCCTGTTTTTTAACGAAATCGCCGGAGTTGAGATAATACCTATTATACCAGGTGATTTCCGCGGCCAATATTCAAAGTCATTGCGAGATAAGGACATAATCATTGGCATAAGTCAAAGTGGCGAAACAAAAGATCTAATAGATATTTTTAGCAATGTAGAAAAATTAGGCAAAGATATTTATAGAATTGCCATTGTAAATAATGTAAATTCCACCCTTGGACAAGAGAAATCACAACTCTGTCTGCCTATTAGATGTGGTCCCGAAATGGCAGTTCCTGCAACAAAAAGTTACATCAATCAAATTACTCTTTTATATTATTTAGCAATACGAACCGCTGAAGTTAGACTTAAACATATGAAAGCTAATTCGTATGATAAGAAGGAAATAGGGAAATTAGAGCAACAGATTACACAGCGTTTTGAGACACTTGATTATATTCCAAACATTATAAGCGAAACGATTAATACAACCCAAGCTCAGATTGAAAATGTCGCCGAACAAATCTTTCTTGAACCCAGCATACATATTTTGGCAACAAAATTAAGCCCCGTTGCACAAGAGGGTGCTTTAAAAATCCGCGAAACAGTTTTGAATCATACAGAAGGAAGAGAAGGAGCGGAATTTAAACACGGACCAAATACAATACTGGGAGAAAATACAGTTTTTGGAATATGGAGTATAGAATCTTTGATGAAAAAGTATAATAAAGCAATTGAATTTATCTACTCTGAAACCAAAAGCGATGATGTGATAACTGAGGAAGATATTCCAAAAGTGATAACCGCGCTTGGTGATTATGTTTTTGATAGAGTTAGACCTTTTAACTTATTACCTCATTCCTTAAAACTCTTTGAGCGAACAGTTAAAAAATTTGATTTCTTCGCTTCTCTGTATAGAAATTACCCTTTGATTTATATCACTGGACCTGAAGAGCGAGATGTTAGATTAACAATTTCGCAGATTAATACACATAAAATTCGGGGTGCCAATAGCTTTCTTGTTGCTGAAGAAAATGATGACTTACTCCAGAACATCAGTTCAATTCCATCAGCACATCCAGACTATAAATGGGGTTATATTGAACTTCCAAAAACCGGCGATACACTTCTAACAGTTTTCTCAAGCATTGTTGTATTACAACTTTTAGCTTTGAGAATGAGTATAAAAAAGATGAAATATCTTAATAAACTCCATGTGCCCAGACATGG
>JAYEOL010000053.1 GCA_034722995.1 Candidatus Cloacimonadota bacterium
AAGCTTCTTTTCCTGGAAACAATTTTTTAAAAAACATATCAATCTGGTTTACCAACTTTCCAACCAATTAAATACTTCTAACTTTACTCCTATTCATAATTTTCTTATGAGATATCAAAATTGCATTCTCATGTCATTCCAAACGCTCACAGATGTCATTCCTCCCGATATGTCGGGAATCAGGAATCCATATAGAGGGAAGTGGCAGTAAAAGACAGGTTGTAAGGAATGGATTCCCTCCCCGACTTAATCGGGGATCGTGGGAATGACAAGTTAGGTGAATTTTTCCATTTTGCATAAATCATTTATTTTCTTTAAGAAAATCTTCAAAACTAATCTGTCTTTCATAGCACTTCAGATGAATATATCTCAAAATATTCATAAACATATCTTTTTTAATATAGCCAGGAACCACTGTGATAATTTTAGCATTTTCATTCAGAAAACCATAAGAAGGGAAACCTTTTATCCCAAAGGCAGAGGTAAGTTGGCGTAGAGTTAAAGTGTGGTTTTGAAATTCAACCTGCTTTTGATTATCGTCAGCTTTTATTCTAATAGGGACAAAATTTTCGCCCATAAATTGAATAACTTCAGGCTCAGAGAAAGTGCTTTCATCCATAACCTTACACCACTTACACCAGTCTGTGTAAAAATCAATGATGATATCTTTGCCTTCTGCTTCTGCTTTTGCTAACCCTTCTTCAAACCCAAACCAGTTAATATGGTTAAAAGTTTCTTTTTGCTTTAGTATCACCTTTTCTTGTTGTTCAGAATTTAAAATTTTCTGAGGTGATTTTTCAAGCTCTACTTGTTTTTTTTCACTTTTAGAAACCTGTTGGGTTGACTTTTCTTCTATATCCTTTGATGAGCAAGAAATTGAATATAACAAGCCAACAATAAATAAGATAATTAATATTTTTTTCATTACATCTCCGTTCTATCTTTGAAATCAAATACAATTTAGCTTTCTTAAAACTAATTCAAAAATTATTTTTCTATTTATTTAACATTTTGAGAATAATGTAAAGCAAAATAATAATTTTCTTGAAATTTATACCTGATTAAATTAATAATCTCTTTAAAATATTTACTATTAGTTACGACAAATTGAATAATTCTTGACATATATTTTTTTAGAAGCCCGTTTAAACTAAATAAAAAACAAGAGGAGTAGCAATGATTACAAAACTTGAGGACATATTGTCAAAAAATGTGAGGGGAATGAAAAAATCTGTAATAAGAGAATTACTTAAGCTCACAGCAAAGCCAGAAATTATATCATTTGCCGGAGGTTTACCATCACCAAAATCATTTCCGGTAGAAGATCTAAAAGAGATTATTTATGAAGTAATGGAAAATGAGCCAAAAATAGCTCTCCAGTATAGTGCAACAGAGGGAGATTCGGTACTAAAAAAAGCTTTAGTAAATCATTCAATAAAGGAAGGAATTCAAGTTACCGAAGATAATATTCTTATTACCACTGCTTCCCAACAAGGTTTGGACTTAATTGCTAAGATTTTTATTGATCGCGGGGATAAAGTAATTGTAGAATTACCATCCTATGTCGGCGGTCTTGGTGCTTTTAATGCTTATGGAGCGGACATGATTGGAGTTCCTCAGGATGACGAAGGAATGAGTGCAGTAATTCTTAGAAAAAAGTTATCAGAACTAAAATCTAAGGGTGAAAGACCAAAATTTATTTATATCGTTCCAGATTTCCAAAACCCTGCGGGTATGACAATGAGTGTGAAAAGACGAAAAGAAATTATTGAAATTTCACACGAATTTAATGTACTGATTCTTGAAGATAGTCCATATCGCGAATTACGTTTTGAGGGAAAGCCCGTGCCTTCTATTTATAGTCTGGATGACCAAAACCAGATAATACTTCTTGGCACATTTTCTAAAATACTCGCTCCAGGATTCCGTATAGGATGGGTTCTTACGCATCCTGACATTATAAATAAACTGGTTGTAGCAAAACAATCAACAGACTTGTGCTCATCAGCATTTTCTCAGAGGATTCTTGGACGATTTTTGGAAAAAGGATACTTAGAAAAAAACATTGAAAAGATTAAAAAGATGTATCATAAAAAGCGAGACCTTATGGTAGAATCATTTGAAAAATATATGCCAGAAGGAGTTAGCTGGACTACACCTGAAGGGGGATTGTTTCTGCTTGTTACTGTACCTGATTATATTGATACTGACAAATTGTTTGAACGGGCATTAAAATATAATGTGGCTTTCGTGATTGGCTCTGCATTCTATTGTGATAATTCCGGACATAATACAATGAGGATAAACTTCTCCTATCCATCTGAAGAACAAATTAAAATCGGTGTACCACGCCTTGCAAAAGCGATTAAAGAATATCCAAAAGAGTAAGGAAATAGGGATATAAGGGTATAAGGAAATATGGTATAATGGTGTACGATATTAGATGCAATTGTATTTATAATGTTAGAAGTAATTGTAGATTATAATTGTAAAAATTAAAATTTAAAATAAAAGGAAACAATTATGCAAGTAATTTCAAAAGCAGTTGAGGTAAAAGGTGAGATAGATAAAAATCATAAACTTTTGCTTGACGAACCACTCTCATCAATTCCACCTGGCAAAGTTCGAATAATCTTAATGCTTGAGAATGAAACGGATATAAAAGAACAGGAATGGCTTTTATCTGCAGCTAAGAATTCAGCATTTGAATTTCTAAAAGACCTTAACGAAGATATTTATTCTAATTCAGATGGAAAACCATTCAATGATTAAAAATAAAATAGTATTAGTCCCATTTCCATTTGATAATCTAACGACTGCAAAAGTTAGACCTGCCGTGTGTTTAACAGATAAAGTTGGACCTCATAATCATGTTGTTGTAGCATTCATTACAAGTCAGGTTCCAGTTGATTTAATGGATACTGATATTGTTGTGGATTCCGATAATAAGGATTTTCAAAAAACTGGCTTAAAAGTCTCATCAACAATTCGGTTACATTGTTTAATGACAATTTCCACATCAATTATCAGAAGAGAATTGGGACAATTGTCAAAAGAACATCAAGCACAAATTGATAAACGATTGGTAAAATTATTTCAGCTACAAGATAAGATTTGATAAAGATAATATCCACAACTATCTTTAATATTATCTAAATAGAATATTTTATTATGAAAAGTAAATGATAACTTGTGTAATATTTTCCTTGTTTTAGCAACATTTTTTAATGAATATATACTGCTGTTCTTTTAATTATTTAAGTCAATTATATGAGAACTGCAAAATAGATAATTTTCAATTTTTTTATGAAATATTATAAAATAAGTTTTGATTTACCTCATCCTCTAACTCCTTCTCCTATTCATCCTTCGTAGTTCATCC
Source organism: Candidatus Cloacimonadota bacterium (assembly GCA_034722995.1). NCBI lineage: Bacteria > Pseudomonadati > Candidatus Cloacimonadota > Candidatus Cloacimonadota bacterium. The sequence continues at coordinate 3,383 of JAYEOL010000053.1, forward strand.
TTCGCAGTCTTGCTACGGAGAATGGATACTACGGAGAACGGGCAAGGAGAAGGAGAATTCTGTCTTCCTCTCCTTTTAGGAGAGGACTGACCTGCCTGCGCGTAGCCGCTTCGGCGAAGGCAGGGGTGAGGTAAAAAAAAAGCTTATTTTGCAGAACTCATTTTAAATCAATTATATGTGATAAAGTATAAAAGTATAAATAAAGAGAGAACTTTTCTTAATAAATGGGTCAATAAACAATTAAATATAATTATCCATTGCAAACATGAATAGAATACTGTCAATAAACAAGTCAGAAGACATCATTGATGAATTTCAAAAGATAGGCGTTACCTCTCAAGGTATAAAGTCTATGTGGCAAAAAGCAAATTGTATTGCCATGAAATTAAAGAACATCAAAACAGGTGCTGCAAATATCATTAAACAAAATATGCTAAGTCTTGGTGGTGATGCTGCTGTGGCAAGAGGAGTTGTAAATGGTAAAGTCGATAGGTCTGATGTTATCATTTTGGGAAGTATTCAAAATATCAGACTTCTACAAGAAAAATTATTGCATCAAGATGTCTTTGAAATCCCAGAAATCTGTAAATCAATTAACCAATTGCTAAAAATAGAGATGGATAGTCAGGAAAAATATCTAAATGTAAGGGGTCATATATTAAGTCTAAATCGTACTCTAATTATGGGAATACTTAATGTGTCTCCTGATTCTTTCTATGATGGCGGCAAATATACTACATTGGATTCCGCAGTAAATCAGATTGAAAAAATGATAGCAGAAGGGGCTGATATAATTGATATAGGTGGACAATCCACTCGTCCTTATTCTAAAGAAATTTCTCCGGATGAGGAACTCTCAAGGGTCTTGCCAATCGTAGAAAAGGCAATTAAAAAATTTGATTTCCCTTTTTCTATTGATACTTATAAATCACAAGTTGCAAAAGCTGCTCTTGAGGTAGGAGTTCATATGGTAAATGATATTAGTGCACTCCGTTTTGATGACAAGATGGCAGGCACAGTTGCAAAATTTCCTGATGTCCCTCTTGTGCTGATGCATATTAAAGGAACCCCTAAAGATATGCAAGTTAATCCTATTTACGATGATGTTATTGAAGAGATTTTAGAATATCTGACAGAATCAATAAAAATAGCAACCAATTCTAAAATTAAAGAAAGGAATATAATCATTGACCCTGGTCTTGGTTTTGGTAAACGATTAGAAGACAATTTTAAAATCATTCGCAGAATAGAAGAATTCCGCTGCCTTGGAAAGCCAATACTACTTGGCTGCTCAAATAAAAGTTTTATTGGGAAAATACTTGAGGCTGAGATAGACCAAAGATTAGAAGGCACCTTAGCAATAAATGCTTACTCTATTCTCAATAAAGTTGATATTATAAGAGTACATGAAGTTGCTCCTCATAAAAAATTAGTCAGGATGCTAAATCATCTTAAGAAAGGGGATAGATGAGTTTTCTGGTTCCGAAAGTTTTAGATATATTTGATATTATAATAGTTGGATACATATTTTATAGAGTAATCTTACTTGTTCGTGGAACAAAAACATATCAGGTTCTCTGGGGTCTAATTCTTATTTTTATATTCTATTCAATTGCACAATTACTTAATCTTACTCTTCTTGGTTCAGTTATAAATATTATTAAAGATTTTTGGGTTATTGGCATCATAGTACTCTTTCAGCCAGAGATCCGAACAGCATTAATCAAATTTGGGCAGAAACCTTTTTTCCATTCAATTTTTCCACCTAAGGATACTCACCGATTTACAGAATTATTAAACTCAATAAGAACAATGGCATACAATAGAATTGGTGGGATATTTGTAATTGTAAATAAAGTTGGCATAGATGATTACATAGCAACAGGAGAAATTATCAATGCGGAAATATCTGAAAAATTGATTCTCACAATCTTTAATAAAAAAACAGTCCTTCATGATGGGGCAATAGTTATTAAAAGTAATCGTATTGTAGCAGCAAAAGTAATTCTGCCTTTGACAACACAGAGTAAATACATAAAAAAGTATGGAACTCGTCATCAAGCAGGAATTGGCATTTCAGAGCAGACAGATGCATTAGTAATAATAGTTTCAGAAAATACAGGTAAAATTTCTACGGTAAAAAATGGAGTCATAAACGAGAAAGTTTCTATAGACATTCTTTCTCAAACTTTGATGGATGAATTAGAGAGATAAAATATTACAAATACTAAATCCAAAGCACTACCCCCGATTTAATCGGGGGTAAATGACTAATTACTCCCGACCTGTCGGGACTAATTTCTAATAAAACTTCAAATATCAAATGACAAAAATAAAAGGGTTGATTCTCCAGGAATCCGTCCCCGCGGACACGGGGATGGCATGATTGGACATTTGGACTTTGTCATTTTATTTGACATTTGAAATTAGGATTTTGAAATTCTTGTCCCCGATATAATCGGGACGAAGGATGAACCTTTGTGGCTAAAAAATAAAGTAATTATCGGCATTACAGGCGGGATAGCTTCTGGAAAAACAACTGCAGCAAAATTCTTTTATAAGAAAGGAATCCCTGTTATTGATGCGGATAGAATCGGACATCAAATTCTGCAGCAAGAAGAAGTAAAAGAAAAAATCCTTTCTACATTTGGAAAGGATGTAATTTCAGAAAATCAAATAAATAGACAAGAACTTGGCAAGATTGTTTTTCAAAACCAGGACAAATTAAAAAAACTTAATAATATCGTTCATCCAATTTTGATAAAAAAAATTTTGCATAGTATAGAATCGTTAAATGAAAATATTATAATAATTGATGCGGCACTTCTTTTAGATTGGAATTTAGATGAAATTTGTACCTATGTGATATTAATCACCACAAAAAAATCTATTCAAATTAAGCGTTTAATGACCTATAAAAAGCTTTCTAATAAAGATGCAATTTCACGAATTTCCTCACAAAAAAAACTATCAGGAAAAATTGATTTTATTATAGAAAACAACTCAACTCTTTCAGAATTTCAGGAAAAGCTGCAGAAAGTCTGGGGTTTAATTAAAGAAAAAATTAATTGAGTCGGAGTGCTGAAATGAGTCCTGTGTAATAGCGAAGCGTTTTATATTACACGGGACGAACTTTCAGCTTATGGCAGCCTTGGGGTTTGCGAAAAGTTCTCTCCGATAAATCGGAGCTCGTTTTCGCACTCCGAAATAATATCTAATTTAAATGATACCTAAAGACACCCAATACTATAAATTCTGTGGCTATGGATTTCTAAAAAATCTACGATTCTTTGACCCATTTATAATCCTCTTTTTCCGTGAAATGGGCTTGTCATTCCTGGAAATAGGCACGCTTTTTTCCGTAAGAGAAATTTCTACAAATATTTTTGAAATACCAACAGGATTCATCGCTGATACTTATGGTAGAAAGAATTCCATGATATCAGCTTTCATTTCCTATATTCTATCATTTATTATTTTTTATTTCTTTCCCAAATTTAGTATCTACATAGTTGCAATGTTACTATTTGGTTTAGGTGAGGCATTTCGCTCCGGCACTCATAAAGCAATGATTTTGGAATACCTGAAAATCAAGAATATCTCTCATCTGAGGGTAGAGTATTACGGACATACAAGAGGCTCATCGCAGTTTGGTTCTGCAATATCTGCTTTAATTGCTGGTGTTCTTGTTTTCTATTCAGGGAGTTATAAAATTGTATTTTTAGCCTCCATCATACCGTATATTTTTGAACTTTTCCTTATGATGTCTTATCCTGATGAACTGAATGGTGAAATCAAGAAAACTGAAAAAGGAAATGTCCTGAAAGCAACTATAAAGAATTTCCAAAATACGGTTTCAGACTTTTTTCAGCTATTCAAAAATTCCTTTCTTATCAAAGCCCTATTCAATTCCTCTTTATACGATGGCCTATTTAAAACCATTAAGGATTATTTGCAGCCAATTTTAAAAACTTATGCACTATCAATTCCTATATTACTTTCTTTGCAGGACAAAAGAAGCACGATACTCATTTCAATAACATACTTTTTCATCTATTTGCTTACATCGTATGCTTCAAGAAATGCGAGCAAATTCTCAAAAAAGTTCGGTTCATTAGAACTTGCAATAAATATAAGTTTCATTTTGGGTGGTATATTGACAATCTTAGCAGGAGTTTTTTGCGCTGTTGATATTAAAGTATTATCTATAATGATTTTTATTATATTATATGCATTCCAAAATTTAAGAAGGCCTATGAATGTAGGTTATATTAGCGAAAATATTTCGCAAAAAATAATGGCAACAGGACTATCAGTAGAATCACAATTAAAAACTATAATAATTGCTATTCTTTCTCCTGTGATGGGACTTCTGGCAGATAATCTTGGGATTGGAATAGCGCTGATTATATTATCTGGTTTTATACTTATTTTCTATCCGATTGTAAAAGTAAAAGGAAATAAATAAAATATTTGGAGTCCTTTTCTCCAGAAAAGGATATGAGTGGTCTCTTCCCATTCTGGAGAATGGAAATCCATATTTCTTAGATTTTTCTAAAAAATATTTTATTCCCCAATCAATTTTTTATAATCCTCAGCAGAAAGCAGATTCTCCATTTCATCTTCATTCATAATCTCAAATTTAACAATCCATCCCTCATCATAAGGACTTGAATTAAGAAGGTCTGGGGTATCGGCTACTTTAGAATTTACATCAATTATTCTACCACTAATAGGTATATATATTTCTTCAACTGCCTTAACAGCCTCAACAGTAGCTAAAACATCTTCTCGTGATAATTCTGTGCCAATCTCTGGTAATTCTATAAACACAATGTCTCCAAGTTCTTTTTGAGCATAATCTGTTATACCTATTGTTGCTTCTTTGCCAGAAATTTTTATCCATTCATGTGTTTCTGTGTATTTTAAATCATCTTTTACCATTTTGACTCCTCTAATTTTTAGCCACAAACAAACACGAACTAACACGAACATTTATCTTCATTTTTTACCATAGCATATCTTTAAATCTTTATTAACATTAATCTTTCGTGTACTTTTGTGTGGTTTTGTGGCATATACTCTCCTTAAATTTTTTTATCTTTTTATGGTTCCATTTTTATAAAATGGTGGTTTAATAATCTCGGCTTTTAGAAACTTACTTCTGATTTTTATGTCAATCACAGTGCCGCTTTTCATAAAGTCTCTTTTCACATAACCTGTTCCAATACCAACATTCAAACTTGGAGAAATCGTTCCGCTTCTTACTTCTCCAATCAAATTGCCATGTTTGTAAATTTCATAATGAGGACGCGGTATTCCTTTATCTTTCATAATGAATGCTACTAATTTTCGTTTAATCTTTTTTGCTTTGACTTTTAGAAGTGGTTCTTTCCCGATGAAATCATCCTTATCAAATTTCACAATCCATCTAAGTCCAGCCTCAAGAGGATTTGTCTTTTCATCAATATCATTTCCGTAAAGGGGATATTTCATTTCTAAACGCAATGTATCCCTGGCACCAAGACCAATAGGTTCAATATCAAATTCTTCTCCGGCTGACTCAACCTTATTCCACATACTCTCTGCTTTATCTAAATCAGTAAAATAAATCTCAAACCCATCTTCACCAGTATAACCAGTCCGAGATAGAATTACTGGCACATTATCAATCTTTGTCCTGATGAAATGATAATATTTAAGGTCTGATAGTTCATCATTTACAAGCTTTTGTACAACTTTTTCGGAATTGGGTCCCTGAACACCAATTAATGCGGTTTCATCACTCACATTTTCTAATTCCATATCGTCTATAAGATTTTTCTCAAGCCAATCAAAATCTTTATCAATGTTTGAAGCATTCACTACCAGATAGAAAATATCCTCATCCCGATAAACCAAAAGGTCATCAACAATGCCACCATCAGGATAGCACATATTGGTATATTGAACCTGCCCAACTTCCAATTCAGATACATCATTTACTGTTGTTTTCTGAACAAAAGCCAATCGCTTTTTGCCGCTTACAATAAACTCTCCCATATGACTAAGGTCAAACATTCCAACAGATTCTCGCACTTTACGATGTTCATGTATTATTCCTTTTTCATATTGTATTGGCATTTCATATCCTGCAAAAGGTAATATCTTTGCATTTTTCTTTTTGTGAATGTTATAGAAAGGTGTTTTCTTTGCCATCTTTTCTCCTATGAATATTTTACCACGAATCCCGATATAATCGGGAAACTAACACAAACTTTTTTATCAATATCTAAAATCAGTTCGTGATAGTTAGTGTCAGTTAGTAGTTTATATCATATCCATCTTCTTAAAGCAATTATACAGTATTAATGTATAAATTTTTATGGTTATTAAAATTTGTCAAATTTGTTGTTTCTTAAGATGTGTTACATTCATTATCTTCCAATCGCTGAAGAGCGTAAGTCTACTTTTTAACTCATAGTTTAAAAGATAAAATCAAAAAAGACTTGACAAAAATTTTTTTAAAATTCTAATTTGAGAAGTTAATTTTCTCAAATTCTAATGGAAGTAGGGAGGAATGTTGGAACTGGTTGGAAAATAGTTCAACAAAAGTGGTTTCCTGACGAAACAAGTAAATGTCTTAGATAGGTGAGCATGCTACAAAAATGCTCAATATGATATGATAACCCCGTTAGATGTTTGCTATCCTATGCGAGTTTTACTCCTGGGAAAGTATTCTACATCCAAACGGGGTAAACTTCATTGATAGGTATTCGTCCCAAGTAACAGGACGAAATAATTATGTTAACAAAAAAACAAAAAAATTAAAGGAGTTTTATAATGAAAAAGTTTATCTGTTTATTAATGATTATGTCATTAGCTGGATTTGTAATGGCTCATTGGGATGAAGCTGATGGACATAAGATGCACTGGCCACAACTTCCTGATCCCAATGGTTGGGATGTAAATGCGACTTTTCCTAAGGTGCTTGCAGACGATTGGCGGTGCTCACTAACTGGTTGGATCTGGGATATCCATTTCTGGGGCTCATGGAAAAATGACTATGAAGGTACTATTACATCATTCTATCTGAGTATACATAAAGATATACCTGCAGGTACAGGAGGAATTGATTACAGCAGACCTGGAGATCTTGTGTGGGAACATGAGTTCTTCCCGGCTGAATTCGAAGTTATATGGTATGGCGAGGGTACCCAAGGATGGTATGACCCTAATACGCAAGAGTACATTTACCCCGATCATTTTAATTACTACCAATACAACATTTTCCTCCCAATAGAACTGAGAATCCCACAAGAATTCGATAACATCTATTGGTTGGATGTCTCTGCAAGTGTTGCTGAAACAGACAGGTATTGGGGCTGGAAGACCTCAATGAGCCAACACTTTATGGATAATGCAGTCTGGGGTGATTTCCCTGATCCATTTTGGGAACCTCTTTACGACCCACTTCAGCCCACCGAGTCGCTTGACCTTGCATTCGTAATCAATGGAGATGAAACCTTACCAGTAGAACTCTCTGCCTTCACAGGTGAGTATTTATATAATGTGCCAACATTATATTGGGTCACACAATCAGAGACAGATAATCTTGGCTGGTATGTATATCGTAGTACAGAAAATAGTTTTGCCACTGCTGAT
>JAYEOL010000054.1 GCA_034722995.1 Candidatus Cloacimonadota bacterium
CCAGCACGATGAATTGCACCATCCACGCCGCCTCCACCTAAAAGGGAGGAATTTGCGGCATTTACAATTGCGTTTGTATTTTCTTCTGTTATGTCTCCCTGTAAAAGGATTAATTTTGCTTTGCCAATTTTTGTTTCCATATAACTTCTTTTGGTTGTATAATTCCAATGTCGCCTAACATTTAGAGCCTGCCACGTTCTTCTTTATTTTCTCTCAATTCTAATGTGGAGGCTTTTGTTATACCCAAATAAATTGAAAATATAGCAACTAAATATCTATTGATTCACTTTGATTTTAGATATTTTCGAATCTTTTGAAAATCTTAATTTTATACTAAATTTTTGTGAAGAAGTAAAACGACTAATAAGTTCATCTGCTCCACCAGTGAGAATTATTTCTAATTTGTTTTGTTTTGCTAGAGAAGCAATTTTCTTACAAATTGCTTCAACAATATCTCCAAATATCTCAATATCAATAATAGTCTGATTATCTTCTGTTCTATTATCATAACTCCCATCCCAAGATGTTGTAGGTAATTTTACAACTTTATCATTGTTCCCTATTCGGAGTATAAAAATATGACTTAATTTAGGATTATTAGGATTATAATTACATAAACTAAAATCGTGTGTTAGAGCGCATCTCAAAGCATACAATGCTAACATCTCATCTTCTGTTAAATCTTCTGAGAAATATTTAAGAGCACGCACAAAATCTCTATTTTCATCAATTGTAGTAGTATCTTGTGGTTTAAAACAAGCTCCAATCATATCAAGTAATGACATATAACCAATAGCACCTAACCAGCTATTATTTTCATAAGAAAAATTTCTTTGCCCTGTTAACTCATCTCGTTTAGTAACTCTTCTTATTTCATAAAGAGCCATATTAAAACTTGAAAAGCTCCCTTGAATATTAACTTTGGGATCAATTTTCTCATTTAAGAAGTAACTTATTGCTTCTTCATTAGACATCACAAACCTCCTTACTGATTTATTACCAATCACCATTTGGACCTCCATAAGCACCCATATCATTTCTACTTCCATCTGCGTCATTATATTGTAAATCAGGATTTCCTGTATCAATACAGGGAGAATCTGATTGTAAATGGAAATCATTATATCCAAAAAATAAAGGATCTACATCAATGTTACCAATTCCTTCCCATCCATTTCTAATATCTGAATAACTTATTGAAACAGTTCCTGATTGAGTTACATAAATCGGTTGATAATTCCAAATAACACTATTCAAAATTGTCATATCTGAATTTTGACAACCTATACCATCGTGATAGTCAGCATAATTATTTGCTATTGTTACATTTATTAAACTTACATTTGAATAATCAGAACAATACATTGCCCCACCAGAAAAACTATAATTTCCAGAAATTATTACATTTTCTAATATGATATTACAATAATCCCAGCAAAAAAGACCTCCACCATCAAAATTGTTTGAAATAATAACATTTTTTATATATGGTGAAGCATTGTGGCTACAATGTATACCTCCTCCTGTACCTGTATTACTAACGGTATTCTCAGTAATAATTAAATCGAACAAGTTTGGATTAGAATAATTACGGCAAGCAATACCTCCACCACTTAATTGAGTATTTGGACTTGAAGTTTGAGTGCCTGAACCATTTATCAATTTAAAACCCTGTAACAAAGTGTTTTCTGTTTCACCAGTAACGAATAGTACACAACTTCCATTTTGATTACCATCAATAATAGTCTGTTCTATGAAACATCTATCATTTGTAACTGAAAAATAAGAAATCAATGATATTTCTTTTCCGAGAAAATTAAGATTCTCATAATAAGTACCGGGTGAGACTAAGATTGTATGACCATCACCAACGCTATTTATTGCTTGCTGTATTTCATTGTAATGTTCAGGAACAAGAATGTAATTTTGAAAAGATGAAGCAGTTGTTTCATTTGAATAATTTGAATTGATAGTTTGTTTATATGCATAAACTCTATAATAATAAACAATATTGTTTTCAATTGTATTATCACTGTAATTTGTTACATTTTCAGTAACAGATGCTAATAAACCGTACTCACTTTCGGGTGTCTTCCTTTCAATATAGAAACCATCTTCAGAGTTGCTATTATCGTTCCAATTTAGCAATACAGTGTTATCATCTAGTGTAGATGTAAGATTTGTTGGTGCCGGTAAAATAACTTGAACTGAGTCAGAAATGGTTATTGAATTGGATGAACCACTAAATGCAGATATTCTATAATAGCAAATTTCATTTAAAGAGTTGGAATAATCAGTATATTGGGTTTCATTTGGGTCAATTATTGTATATTTAATTATCCATTCATCTTCACCAATTTTGCGATCCAGTGAAAATCCTTCTTCACCAACGCTATTATCTTGCCAGGTTATTTTGATACTATCTTGAGTTATTTGCTCTAATGATAGATTAGATGGGCTAGAATTAGAAGAGAACCATCCAACGATATTTGTATAATACGAATAATTATCTCCATCAAATGCTCTTACTCTGTATGAATATACCGTATCTGTAGTTGTCGGTATATAATCATTAAATGTTGTAATATTTTCAGCAACTTCATTGTAATTTATAAGCCAATCTTCCTCACCTTTCTTTCTGTCTATACAAAATATTATTTCCTTTGTAGAATTATCATCCCAATTAAGTTTTATCAAATTATTATCGATTAAAGATAATTCGAGATTCGTGGGATTCAGTAATTCGTTTTCTGGGGAAGTACTTTCTTTTGTACATGAAACAAATGCACAGAGCACTATAAAAACACTTAATAAATAATTAAATCTTTTCATATTAAACTCCTTTTAAGATAATTTGGGTATAACGGTTTACCTGCTCCACATTAGCGATAGAGTTGTGGGCAGGCTTGTTATATGATTCCTTTTATTTCCAAGTGCTCACAATTTCTAAAGGTTTAATAATGCCTTTAGGTTTATCCAAAAATAAAATTTTATAATGATCGAATGAATCATTTCCTGTAATCCAACAACATTCTTTGTATTTTAATCCACTACCACACGGACATGGATTATTTCTACAACATTTTTTGAATTCAGGTTTTCTTGTTTTTTCAATAACGACTTTCCATTTCTCAAACGGGCTATTTAAATGTTCAATTAGATTCTCTAACTTTTTGTAGTTGTATTCCATATCTTTTGGAAATAACACAGTATACTTATCAAAAGGATTCTTTACATACGAAAAACCCAAAACATCTAAATCTTTAATACTTCGGCTACACATTTCGCCATTATATATTTCTCCGATTTTATGCTCACAACTATTTTTAATTCCAATAGTTTTACCACAAATATTGCACACACTTTTTTTAATAATAGCTTCTCTACTCATGAACGATCGGTATGGAAATAATTTTTGGAAATTACGAATTTGATGACTAATAAACTTTAGATTGTAACGGTTATCAGAAATATCAAGATGTTTTGTTAAAAATGAAAGTTCAATATCTGCTCTATCAAACTCACACCAAGCTTTATAAAATTCTTTTTTACATAAAGAATTATACGCTGTTATATAGTGCTTTTTTACAATAAAGATTTGTTGAAGACACCAAACTTTTTTTGCATCGGTCTGCTGGTTTCTTTCTACAAATTCTTTCTTCCTTTTTTTTAATAACTCAAGAATATTGTCATCAATTGTTATTCCATTATGATTTTTCAAATATTCGTTAATTGATTTAAGATCATCATGCAATAGCTTCATTTTAATCTCCAAACAATTTGCCTGACGCTATTTCAAAACATTTCTCAAATTCTTCAACTTTACCCTCGAAATCCATCTTTTTTGAATCGCCATTTTTCTCTACAGTAATACTTACTTTTACATTAATTTCTGTTCGTCTTTTTTTAATTAAATCATAAAGATAGTTTGCTATTATTCTTGTTAATATTGGAAGAACCAGAAAGGTTACGATCATTGAAGGTATTGTAACAATGTCAGCATGTAATTCCAATTCATAATAATCTTCATCAGAAATACAGATGGATGGTTTAAAAGAATCAGATGATTTGTCTTTTAAGAAATCATAGAAAGATTTAGTTTGTTCAGGAAAAACAGGATATTTAAAATTTTTGTAATTTTCATTAGGTATCAATACTACGTTAGAGGCTTGGATTTCTTTAGAATATTCTTCAGGATAATAATCCTTTTTTTGTAAACTACTCCTAGTCAACAAACCATTTGATATCTTAATTCGTCTCTCTTCATTTTCGTGCTTATTCATTGTTACTCCTTTTCTGTATAATTATTCTCAGTAACGTTTCATATAACGTAGGTATCCCCGAATTTCTATTGCGTGTATTTCGCATATAGATATTCTCATTTTCTTAACTTTCGATATTTTCATCCTCAATATTTAAATTGTCCAATGGACTCACAATTTTATTCTTTGCTGTGTGAGTAATATGGGTATAAATCCCGTAGGATTAAATCCACCAGTCCCGATTTATCCCCGAGTACTCGGGGAGAATCCGTCTCGGAGCTGGCGGATAAATTTCTGTTTTTATAATTTTGACTTCTTCATCCTTAAATAATTAATCCATTCAATATCCTTTTTGCAAAAAAATGTCAAATATTATATTATTTTTTCCAGAAGATTCTATAAGAAGTATAAATATTTTGAAAAGAAGGATGGACAACAAACCTGGGATATGATTAGATATCACCCGATAGGTGAAATAATAATGTTCTTCAGCCAAGAGACCTTACGGATGGTCATAAGACCTCCGTAATGGTCTCTACTAAACCAACCATTGCGTCCCGATTCACCCTTCGCAGTGCTACGGAGAACGGGTATATCGGGATCGCAAGGTTAGTTTAATCACTCTCACTTATGGAATTTTTCGGCAGCATCTCTGGCTCCTAAAGGGGAATGCTTTATCTCATATCAGCTCTGAACGGTGGTTCTTGTCATGCCAACGGCATCATGCCAGAGGTAGCTCTCATGCCGAAGACAGATCCTTTGGCTTTAGGCTGATATTTATATGCCATATATAAACTCCTTAAAATTTTCCTTATTTTGATTATTGAGATTTGTTAAAACCTGCCTTCCCGTCGGGGCGCCGAGACCGACAAATATCCTGATATTTCATATCTTTGCCCGTCTGGGCGCCGAGCCTGGCTTTTGAGTTATCTGTTTATATATTTTCATAAGTACAACTTTTCTTTGACAATTAAACTGTTTTATCAAAAGTTGCACTTATTATTTAAATCTAAGTCTTAAATATGTTTAATTTTGGCAACATAATCAGGCATTATAGAATAAGTACCCCAAATGAATTTTATGCTTGGTATTATTCAGGTGCCAAGTAAAAAAGATAATGTCAGAACTTAAATCATTCTCGAATGATGCAAGTTATGAAAGGAGCAAACAGAAATGTATAAAAAATATAAACATACACAAACTGGTAATTTAATGTTAATTGTCTTATGTATTGTTCTTGCATTTATAGTTTTCTTTATGTCTTTTTTTGGATTTAATACAATTGGTTTTATTGTTGTTTTGATAGTTATTTTAGCCTTGTGGATGTTTACTAAACTAACAGTTGAGATAGACAGTGAATTTCTCAGAATTAAATTCGGTGCCGGGATTATTCGTAAAAAATTTCCTATCAATGAAATTAAATCATGCAGAGAAGTAAAAAATCACTGGTATTATGGTTGGGGAATCAGAATTACACCACATGGTATTTTATATAATGTATCTGGACTCTTCGCAGTTGAGCTTGAGATGAAAAAAGGCAGAAAATATCGTATTGGCACAGATGAGCCGGAAAAACTGGTTCAAGCAATTCAGGAAGCAATCGGGACTTAACATGATAACTAAGTTGAAAATAAGGTAAAGATTTATAGCTGATTATATTTTGGATAACAATTTCAGAAAGGAGCAAGTAAAAATGAAAGATAACTGGAAGATATCAAATAGAGTTGCGCAGATACAAAAATCTGCAATCCACGAAATGACAAGATTATCAAAAGAAGTAGAAGATGTAGCTTTCTTGTCCTGGGCAAAACCAACCTCTGATACACCAGAACATATCAAAGAAGGAGCAATTTCTGCAATAAGAAATGGACTTGTAGGAGGGTATTCAGAAAATGCAGGCTTATTAGACTTACGAAGAGAGATAGTTAAGAAGCTCAATCGAGATAACACTGTAGATGCTAATATTTCACAAATATTGGTTACTGTTGGTGCTATTGAGGGTTTATCTGCAGCAGTGATGTCAGTTATTGACCCAGGGGATGAAGTTATTTTGCCATCTCCAACTTACTCAACACATATTCGGCAGGTTATTATTGCCTCTGGAAAACCTGTTCTAATTCCTTTGAGCGAGGAGGATGGGTTTGCTCTAAATATTGAGGATATTAAAAAAGCAATAACCCCTAAGACAAAAGCAATTATGTACTGTTCTCCTAACAATCCCACTGGAACTGTGTTCAGTGAAGAAGAACTTTGTCAACTTGCCGAAATCGCTTTAGAGAATAACTTAATGGTTATCACTGATGAAGCTTATGAATATTTTGTCTACGATAACAATAAACATTTTAGCATCGCTTCAATTCCAGAAATGAGAAAGAATGTTGTAAGCTGTTATACTTTCACAAAGACATATGCTATGACTGGCTGGAGAATCGGTTATCTGCATGCCGATGAGGAGTTGATTCCACAAATCACAAAAGCACACATTCCTTTTGCAATCTGTGCGCCAGTAGTTTCTCAATATGCAGCGATTGCTGCCTTGAAGGGCTCTCAGGATTGTGTTAAAAAATTCAGAAATAATTACCTTGCTACTCGTAACCTTATGTGTGACCGTCTTGATAGACTTGATTCAGTATTTTCCTATGTAAAACCTGTTGGTTCTTATCTTATGTTTCCTAAAATATTATTAGAAGAAGGAAAGGACTCAATAACTTTTTGCAAAAAACTTTTGAAAGAAGCTAAAGTATCTTCAACACCAGGAATAGCTTTTGGACCAACTGGAGAGAGTCATTTAAGATTGTCATTTTGTGTGTCAGAGGCGGAAATAAATAAAGCTTTTGATAGGATAGAAGCTTATTTTAATTAATTTTCTAATCTGTTGATGTAAATAGAAATTTTTTATTTTGCTTTATGCATAAATACAGGCTTAACCACTTATCCTAATTATTGATGCCCTTTTGGGTATGTTTAAGTAAATGTTCTTAAAAATCCATTTGCACTTGTAGTCCAATGTATTGATGCTGGTAAAAATGAAATTGAATTTGAGAATACTGATTATGCTTTTATCAAAATAATTAATGATAAGATTTTCAAAACTAATTTTAGAAAGAAACGAATTGATCTTACAAAGATTAGATATGTTTCCAAACCAAGAAAAAGTCCACCAGAATTTGTGGTGTATAGAAACCAGAAGACTTTGTTTGTGGACCCTCTAGATCCGAGAATAAAAAAACTTTAATGTTAATATAGAATTCTGCTTATATTTTAATTTTAACTAAAATTACTACGAGGTAATATGAATAAGTTATTTATATGGGGAGAAATAGTTGTAGTTGTGACTTCATTCCCAATTTTGGCAAAAGCAATACCCTTGTTCAAAAAATTGTTACTTCCACCTATGAATAAAGAGAAAAGAATAGAAATGGTAAAAATAATCCTGCCGATGCTGGTACCAGTATTAGCTGTTGAAATTGTATTAGATGCCTTGAATTCTCCCTATGCCTTTGTTTTCTCTTCTGCTATGTTTATATTATGGATGTGTCTTCTAATTCCTTTGTATCTGTCCGTTTTCAGAAAGGCTCGGCATGGAGTTCTCAAATTATTAGGTGTAGGAATAGCATGGGCAATATTTTTTATTTGTTTAGCAATTTCTATAGACAACACTTCTTGACAAATAGTTCATTAAGGGATATTTGATTTTGCTTACTTGCTTTCCTCTAAAATCTTCTCAGCTTTATCTTTATAAGTTTCTGGCACCAGAACCTTAACCTCTCCCAAACCATTTAGAGTCAATCCATATATTTTTCCAATAGCTTCCTGTTTCAGTCTGACAGGAATCCCGTTACTTTCAAGTTTTCCCTTAATAATGTAACCCTCTATTTGCCCTTGGGCTTTAAAAACTATTACCCACTTTTCTTCCACTTTTTCAGTTTTCATTTGTTAATAGTATTTTTATCAGACATAAAAGTATACTGTTTGAGAAGCTAAACATTAAAATTGGATTATCGTTGAAACCACAAATTGGTCACCAATAGAACTGTAACTCTCTGTATTATGACTATACGCAAAATCAATTTTTGTAGTAAGATTTGATATATCAAATTGATAACCAACACCCCAGGATATTCTATCGCTATAGTAGTTGCTTTGATATCCTAAACGAAGGAATATATCATTAAATCTATATTCAATTCCCACTTTAGAATTGTTTATACTATTTTTTGAATCCTTTTCAACTTTATCAAACTGATAAGTTAGCAATAAATCGTAGTTAGTGTTTTTTAGTAAGAATGTTGAAAAACCTAAAGAAAAGTTCTTGAGTAGCGGAAACGGTAATTCTTCACAATCTTCATCAATCAGTCCATCTCCATCATTATCAATTTCATCATACAGGTCTTCATTAATTAAACCATCATTATCATTATCAATTTTAAATTGAAGGTCAGGAGCGATGTTTCTATAGGCAAAACCAACAGTAAATTTTTCATAAAAGTTGAAAAGAGCTCCGAAATTAAAGGAATGGCTGTATAACTGTTCAGAATAACAACTATATTCAAAATAGTTATAAGTTGCTCCTAAAGACAATGGTTTGATTATTTCTTTTGAATATGCAATCCCAATTTTCTTTACAGCTTCATTCCATTTGCCATATCCAAAAAATTCATCTACAAAATCAAATGTGTTATTCATATAATTACTGCAAAAGCCAAAGTCTCCATATTTTGATGATAATACAAGACTCAGAAATTCATTATTAATATCGCTATCATAAAATTTATATTGATATTTTTGTATGTTTGAATGTGAGAGAAATAATTCAGGTTTAGAAAGTTTACCCAAAGCTCCCGGATTCCAATATATGGAAGATGCATCCGCTAATGAAACATACGCATCACCTAACCCGAGAGCTCGTGCATTAACTCCATGAAGACCATAGAGTAAGATTTGGTTTTCTATAGGTGTAGCATATAATTTGAATGAAAAAACAATTATCAATGTAAAAAAGAGTAATATTTTTTTAGATTTTTTTCTCATCTTTATTCCTTTAGTTTTTTTGCAAATCTCAATAATCACTATTATAGATTTTGTTTTAATCCTTCCCGAATCGTCCCATCTGGTAACATATTATCCGGATGGTATTTACCTTTTTTTAAAATTGAAAATGAACAGGGACATCTGAAAGATTAGTAATGTCTTCTGTGTTTAAACCTTTGGCTAAATATATTAATTCAATTCTAAACATTTTCTCTTTGTATCTTTCTGATAAAAGTTTAAAGTAAGGTTCAGCAGAGTAATTATAACGAAAATCTTTCCCTTTAGCATAACCTCCTTTACCACTTTTAACAATACTTTTCCCATAATATGAATAAAGTTGACCGTTAGGAATACATACTAATTTCAGAGCCTTGATATTTGGTTTAGCATGCTCATGAACTATTTGTATGATGTAAGTTAAACAGGGTCTCTCGGTTTTTGCGGATGTATGATAATATTGAGGCAGTTTAGGCGAAAATATCTTATTCAATTCTCTCTACCTCTACACCTTCATTAACTATGAGTAGCAAAAGTCAATTTCAGAATCAATCGCTTTTCTCTCCTCAATCCAAAGTTCATCAGCTCTTAACTCTCTTTTAATTCTTTCTATTTTTGCATACTTCTTGGCTAGTTCTTTTGTAGTAAAGATGTTTTCCAGAAATGGTTCTGGGTAATCTTCGCTTTGAAAAAATACTGCATATACTTTCATATAACCGCCTATAAAAAGATTTTTTCTGGAGTCTCTATTAGATTTGCAACAGTAGGGAAATGTTCTTTAACAATACTTTCTCACATCTATAATATTTATTACTCCAGCCTTCTTACAAAACCATGTTATTTTTTTAAAGCTACCTGCTTTTGACTAATACTATTTCCTAATTTTGTGTAATGGTTCGCAGATAAAAGAAGTCCCGACTTGTCGGGATTTGCGGAAATCTTTGACTTCCCTTTTATTCGCTATTGTGCGAAGCTGCAGCATATTTTAAGGATAAAATGCCTTATTGGAAAGACCATTTTTTTCATAATTTAAGAAAGTATTTTATTTTCTAAAGCTTCCTCAAAATCTTTTTTTAATTTTTCGTTGTAAAACGGCAACCCCATTAGCTTAAAGTGCTTATTTTCTAATTTTAAATCGGTGTCTGCTTTTTCTTCCATCTCAAGTAAAAATTTTTGCTTCCATCCCTCTTTAGAACTTTCAAATCTGCCTTGATCATCTTTAAATTGATCTCCTTTTGATTCAACAAAAATCTGATAAATACTAATGGTTCTATTCCTTTTTTTCAAAATCATTATAAAATCCGGCTCAAATGCTCTACCTTCATCAAAATCAAAAACTTGAAAGAATTTTTCGTTGCGAAGCAAGGCAATATCTGAATATTTTTGTCTTAATTTCTCTATAGATTCATCAATAAATTGAATAAAACTTTCCTCTTCACTCGTTCCATAAAATCCTGTTTGAGCAAACCAATTCTTGTTGTTTAAATCTATTTCTTTAGTTTCTTCTACTCTTTTATCTTTATTTATTTTTACAACTTTATCTCTAAAGATATTCCTTAATAATTGTGCTTTAAATAACTTAGTCCCCGTGAATTCTGAAGTATTGGTTCTCGCTTGTTCCGATATCTTTTTAACTACAAATAAAGCTATTTCTAATTTTTGAGTTGGAGTTAATTTATTTATTTTGTC
>JAYEOL010000055.1 GCA_034722995.1 Candidatus Cloacimonadota bacterium
TGCCTATTAAAGCTACCTCGAGTCGTCGTCGCAAGCTCCTTACAACTCGAAATAACACTTTACTTATGAAATCTATTTATCATAGAGTTCTCTTTTCAAATGAAATGTATACTGTCAACTTATTTTATGAGAGTAACTAGCATACTGGACTTCATCCCAATTCATTGGGGTGGAGTTCAGAATGCACACGATTCACAAGGTTGTTCTCAACTCATCCCGAAAGCTTTCGGGACGAGTTGAGAACAACCCGATTTCATATTATTTTAATTTATTTCAAATTTAAATATTCTTTTGCAGCTGATAGAAATTCTTTAGCTTTTTTGAGCATTGAGAGTGCTTCTTCTTTGGTTACCTTTGAAACCGGGAAATAGTCACTTTCACTTCTTGCAGAAAATGCATCCAATAGATATCTATAGTATTACAAATAATCCGCCAGCTGGCGGATTGTTTTTTTGGGCAAAAAATTTAACCGCAAAGTTCGCAGGATGGGCGCAAAGGACACAAAGATAATAAATAACTCAGTGAACTCTGCGTCTTCTTTGCGTTCTCTGCGGTTTACCGTGCTATGAAATTTAGTATCCATCAAATTCATTTTGGCTATATGTTCACCAAAAGCTGCGATTAAAGCATGATGTGAAGACCTTTGTATGTTAATATTAAGCAACACAGCCGTTACGGCATGGAACATTGCATAATAAGTTCTACTAATCACATTATCCCAATACTTTAGTTTTGAAAGGTCTTCAGCAACCTTAATAAAGTGTTCACTTCTTTCTATATGTTGTCTTATTTCATTCGTCATACTATGATACCTTCTTCAGATATATTACGAAACAATGCATATTCCTTTGCAAGCAATTCTTTTTTCTCTAAAAAGAACAAATTGATAACACAGTTATTTTCTAAACTGATTGTTGCCCGCATTTTACTACAGCGTTCTCTTTCCTTGTATCTACTGGCAAGACCATCAAGGACTACTGCAATATCTATATCAGAATCTTCATTTGCTTCATTCCTTGCATAAGAACCAAAAAGATAAACTAATTTTAGATTAGAACCATAGATGTTTTTCAAAATATCCTGTATTTTTTTTGCAAGAACTAATGCTTCTTTTCTATTTATCATATATTTATCTTTTTAAAGGAAATATATACTATCAATTTATTTTAGCACCTTAACTCAAAACCGACTTTTTGGACAGACTCTATTTAATAATTTCAATATTCCCAATATATTTTCTTAATACTTCTGGTACAATTATTTCCCCTGAACTATTTTGATAATTCTCAAGAATTGCTATCATTGTTCGTGGGGTAGCTACACCAGACCCGTTTAATGTATGAACAAAATGAAGCTTCCTGTCTATTTTTGAACGATATCTGATATTTGCTCTTCGTGCCTGAAAATCTATATAATTACTGCAGGACGAAACCTCTAAATACTTATTTAAACCTTCAGCCCAAACCTCAATATCATAACATTTATAAGCTGCAAAACTCAAATCCCCACTGCAAAGCAATCTAACACGATAAGGCAACTTAAGTGCTTGTAAAACTGCTTCTGCACTTTTCAAGATTTCTTGTAAGGCATTTTCAGAATTTTCTGGCTTTACAAACTGAACAAGCTCTACCTTATTAAATTGATGAATCCTTTGCAATCCCTTTGTCTCCTTACCGTATGAACCAGCTTCTCTTCTGAAACAGGGAGTATATGATACATACTTAATAGGAAGCTCATTTTCACTTAAAATTTCATCCTGATGAAAATTCGTTACAGGAACCTCAGCTGTAGGAATAAGAAAAAAATCATCCTGCTCTACAATATACATATCTTCTTCTAATTTTGGCAATTGTCCAGTGCCAGTCATAGTTTTTCTGTTAGCCAAAAAAGGAGGGGAAATCTCCTGATAACCGTGATTTTTTTGATGAAAATCTAACATAAAATTTATAAGTGCTCTTTCTAAATTTGCTCCCTTATTTATATAACATACAAATCCACTGCCAGCAATCTTTGCTGCGTGCCTAAAATCAATCAATTGAAGTTTCTCTGATAGTTCAATATGATTAAGAGATTCAAAGTCAAATTGTGATT
>JAYEOL010000056.1:0-34649 GCA_034722995.1 Candidatus Cloacimonadota bacterium
GGATAGTTCTGATAGAGGGTAAATTCTTTCGGGAATTCAATTCCTGCTCCTGTGCCTAATCTTACAATAGCATAGCTTTTATTATCAAGAATGATTGGCTCTTTTACAAAAGCATCTTTCATTTCATTATACACAAAAGCAGGGATGCTTCTTTTTCCACCTTTACCATAAGTTGCTATTTGAAAAGTTAGTTCATTAAAGTCTTTATTTCCTGTAGAATCTTCTTCTATGTATGCGGGGATAAATACTGGATACCCTTCCACTACACTGGCTCCAACGCATTCATCTCCAAGGAACACACCTATCTCATCTATACCGGTAACAGCTTCCGTACTATCAACAAATATCGGCATATAGTCTGAGTTTTCCTGATAACCAAATACTACTGTTTCTGGTTTCTCGTAAGGTTCAGCAGGTGCTAAAGGAAGCCCCCAGGTAAAACTGCAATCCTCTGATACACCCACTACATAAGATTTTCCATAGTCAACAGTAGGACAAACAGCCGGTGGTTGAGCTTGTTGTTGTTTATCAAATAGAATAGTCCAATTTTGTGCCTTAATATAAGTAAGCTTATCCCATACCTGTGAAAAAGCATCCTGAGGTTTCATACTATGCTCAATAAAATAGCCAATCCAATTTCCATATTCTGCCTCTGCTTCCATTGTTATTACTGCATCAGGGTCTTCAAGAAAACCTGAAATTGGCAAAGTGTCAGGTGCATTCATCTCTATCTTATAACCATCTACACTCCGAAAATCTCCTATTTCATTTTCCCATGCCATACTATCAGGGTTCCAATAAATCCTTACGAATTGGTTAACTTCATTTAGCCCGATAACTTCTTCCATATTATCCAGTATTGGATCCAGTATTTCTAAGGCATCCACATTTCCTATTGTTACTGTATCCCGAACAGGAAATGAGAACCAGTTCCAGTCTTCATAGAGGGTTCTGTAATCATAATTGTGGGTTGTTGCAGGGATAGCGCCCATATCAGGTAGGGTATTATCTTCATCCCATTCGGTCTCTGGGTCCCCTGTGTCTATACAGGCACTGCGGACAGAATCATTCCAGGTTAATGAGTAGTCGCCACTGGCAGTATCTGCAAAGCATGGGTTATCAGATATGTTGCCATCACCATCCCATCCTACTTGAATATCTGAATAAGTTACTGTAACAGAACTGTATGTATCTAAATAAATTTCTTGAGGAGTATTGTTCCATAAGATACAATTAACTAAATTTGGACTGGATTCACAAATATTTATTCCTCCACCAGAATCGTTCGCAATATTATTACTGATGGTCACATTATTTAAACTCGGACTTGAACCACTACAGTAAATCCCAGCACCAGAACTAGCAGTATTTCCAATAATGATAAGATTGTTTAAACTTGGATTCGAACTACTGCAGTAGAGACCTCCACCTCTTTCAGCATATCCATTAGTAATGGTAAATCCACACAAAATAGCTGTGGTATCTTCTCCAAGAGAAAATCTTATAACACTACCATCTTGATTGCCATTAATTATAGTTGAGTCAATGTAGGAATAATCTTGAGTTGTAAGGAACAGACTGGTAAGTGTAATATTTTTCCCATTAAAATTTACATTTTCGTAATAAGTTCCAGGATAAACCAAAATTGTATCACCGTCAACACAAAAACTATTATTTATCGCATCCTGTATACCAGGATATTCACCAGGAACTTCTTTAACATAATCATGGGGTTCAAGTTCAAAAAGTATCGTCATATCCTCTTCAACCACAACCACTGTATCAAGTACTTCATAGTCCTGTGCTTTTATAACAAATAAGTAAGTATAGCTTAAAAGCTCTATAGTGAAAGTGCCATTTGGGTTAGACTCAAGACTGTCTATTAAATCGTGATTATCGTTTGTGTATATTTTAACATTTGCGATACTTGGTTCGCCATTTTCAAAGAGAATAATGCCAGTCACGGTATGAGTGTCTGCAGGTTCAATTTCTATATCAATTATATTTTCACCATATTCTACAAAATAAGGCTCTTCATAAGGCTCATAACCATATTTTTCTACTATAAAGTTATATTCTCCTACTAATATTGATATATTGGATTCATATTGACCGATATCTTGGCCATCATCATTTGTAATAACGATAATCACTGGATCCCATTCCGTAGTGAATACTTTAACCCGGGCATCTCCCACTCCAACGCTGTTTGTATCAGTCACTATTCCTGACACAGTGCCATAAGCTTCTATAATAGGAAATTCTGCTGAGTAGATATTGTAATTTGTTTTAGTAATCATTCCAGTTACTTTGCCCAGCTCTTCCGGAATAATTTCCATACTATCTTCTGTTGTGCTTTGCCAATCATTTTTATTCACCTTTGCCCAAAGCATACAACCCTCTTCTTCAACAGTATAATGTAAGATGCCAGAAAGGTTCATTGCAAATGTATCACTTAAACCGAACTCAGTTGTTACTGTTAAATCAGGATTTGTCAGGTCCAAACCATTTATAACAGATATAGCCTCATCAAAAAGGTAATATGCCTCTCCAGGTTTCCAACCTCTGATTCTGACAAATTTATCTCCGCCATATTCTGCACCAAAATTAAGAACACAAATGCCGTTTTCATCAGTTATTCCCAATGTGTCACCAAATACTCCGGGACCATATGCTTCTACATTAACATCAGGAAGCGGGGTTCCTCTAACATCTTGGAAAACCGTAACTGTAACTTCTGTTTGTTCATTTATAGGGATTGACTCAGGTTCTATTACAGCATAAGTAAAATGAATCACAGGTATTTCATCTTCATAGAAATAATAATTATGAGACCAGATAGATAAGGTGGCCGTTCCGGTATCATCAGGAGGATTAAAGATGTTAAGTTCTGCTGAACATCCAGCCAAATCACCTTTGGCAATGATTTCATTGTTAAAATGAAGTGCAACCCTACCTGTGTCGCAATTAGTCCAAGGAATTTCAAAACTTTCCTGTCCTATGAATAGTACATCATTGTATATAGCTGAGATAGTATCCGGAAAATCAGTCCAGAGTTCTAAAGCAGGGTCTCCAAAAACATTCAATTCATAACAGCACCATCTATGTGCATAAGAGGTATCAATAAAAGAGATTGAATGTTCTTTTGAATATTGGTTTGCTGCACAAACTCCATAAATTCCATTACCGAAAATAGCATCTATATACTTCCTATGAAATACCTGTGAAGGACCATTTGTTCCACCAGGTTGTCCCCATCCATAACGAGAATTAGCTATAAAAGTAGATGCAGCAGTTTCCATAGTCGTTATCTTCTCAACAAAGCAATCATCAACATAATTCATATTAGAAGTACGGTTATCAAAAGAGCCCGAATAACAAGCCTGAGAGTAGCCGTTAAAGAAGTTATGCCTGGTACCGTTATTTGTTATATTAGAAGGAATTAAGTCAGTATTATAAATACCCAGGCATTTATTCACGTAACCATGACCTAGATGATTAACAAGATTAGGTCCGTTACTAAGAAGTGAAAACAAGTGCTCGGGGCCCCATGGCTCAATCTTGAAATAAAGTTTTGTAATATCCCAATAAATAGGTATACCAATTGTTGTATAGTCGCTCGAGTCACACTCACCTATCAATTCATCCATGTAATCGCCAGCAAATACCTCCCAATAAAGATTTTCACCGATCAATAAAGCGCTTTGCAGTTTGTATGCCACAGGTATTTCTAAATAAGTAACGGTCTTGTTTATGAAATTAGATATCTCTGTAGAATTATTTACACAAATCCTTCCAATATAAAATTCTGCAAGAAGGTCTGCTTCATTGGGCTCACCCCACATATCATCATTATCATTATTCCAGTCTGGGCCACCACCTGGTGCGTCCGTACTATCCAGACATGCAAAGTACATATCACTAGGTATATTGTAATCAACCCAGACTCCCCAAACATTACCATATAAGCCACGATATGGCATTATATCTGTGTCGCCACCGAGCAGTACAAATTGAAAAGGATTCTGAGCGTACTCATCTTTGAAATAGTTTCTTAGCCTATCTGCATCATCCACACCACTATAGGAAGATAGAATATCTCGAATTAGTGTAATTTTTGTTTGATAGCCTCTTTGTTCATGAAAATCTGCTAATGGCTGGAAATCATCAGCATATTCTTCTGATGTTACTATTATGTAGTCATAAGCCCTATCAGGTCTCTCTTTGGTTATATTGTAGAATGCATCTTTATCATCATAATTCTCTACAAGTATTTTGAGTCGTTTTTCAATCTCTGGATTCTCACATAAGAACTTATCAGCAGCAGTCGCAGCAGCATCGCTATATTCTGTTTCCACAATAACAGTTATTTCCTCAAAATATGATAACTCACCTGTTACAGGAATGTAAGTAAAAGGTGTAATTGACAAAAACCCAATTGAATACCCAGCAAGGTAATGAGTACTAAAATCTGTATTCTGCTTTGCAGGAAATGGTTCTGAACTCCCATAAATATCAGGATCAGGTTCAGTAAACTCATATCCACTTGTGTCACTAATAGGTACTGACCGTTGGATCGGATATACAATGTGTTCACCCAAATCAATTTCGTTACCTTTTTCAATAAGAACATTTGTTATATTTTCATTCTGTGGAATCAATAAACTTATACCTCTATATGGAAGTGCAGGATATCCGGGAGTTCCTACTACAACTCCATCGGTAATTTCTATTCGGGTATAAATACTATCAGGAGTTAATAATGGTTCATCAAAATAATAGGTTCTTGTTATCATCCCTGCAAAACTTACACTTGTAAGGATAAGTGTGAATATTAGTATGTTTATTATCTTTTTCATTTTTCCTTCAATATTTTTGTTTTTTTAAACTCCATTAGAAAAAAGTTATCTAACAGCATAAACTAATTTTTTATCGTAAATCCCTTTTGGTTAATATAAATTTTTTGTCTTAATGTATTGGACAGATGCCTATCAATTAAATTAACCCTGTTAGATATCTCCGATATCTTTGGGTGATGTTTACCCCTTTGGATATAGAATGTTATCCCATAGCAAAAAAGGTTAATGAATAACAGACATCTAACGGGGTAAACATTTTTTATGAACCTCACAAAAGAATTATGGGGTTCGCCTATTTATGGCATTAGCTTATTTATCAGAAGTACCTGCTCACCAAAGGAAAATCCTTCGGATTTCAGTTGTTAATCTCTTTTTTAAATTCGTCAACTAAAAATTATATCCCACAGAAAGCTGATGAATAAAGCCTAATTCCCCAAAAGAATTAATTGCATAATCAAAATTATATTCTTTCCATTTAAAGCCAAATCCTGCTGAGATTCCAGATAAAAAATCTATGTTAGAACCTACATGCCAATCAGTTGCATTAGTCCGATATCCACATCTTAATTTTAGATTACTACGGAGGTTTGTTTCATACCCAATAGTGCCGTAAAAATCATTGTCCATCGGTTTGTTAATATCCAATGTAAGAAATCCATTATTAAGATAATATGCAAAACCAGCAGCAAAATAGATTGGTAAATCTTCTTTCTCAGAATCAAACTGTGATATTTGCTTGCCGAGATTTTTTGCTACAACTCCTAATTTCAATCTTGGATTTGTTGTTTGGTGTAATATGGAAATATCACCAGCTATTGCTTGAGATGAATATTCATCAATAGTCTCAGATATAAATTTTATATTAATTCCCCAGTTCAAAATTTCTGATAGGACTTTTGCATAAGAAAAACCGAGCAACACATCAGAGGAACCAAAAGTGCCAAGCGGGATAAGTTCGTTGTCGTCATCTATGCCAGTTTTTGGAATATTGCCAATACCAGCGAATTTGGAAAAAATCGCTATTGTGGATTTATCTGAAATGGGCAATACAAAGCTTGCTGCACCTCCATTAAATCCTGCAAAATAATTAAGATAAGTAATCCCTAATTTCTTGTTTTTTACTTGTGGTAAACCTGCTGGATTCCAGAAGGGTGCTAACTCATCATTTGATAATCCATAAAATGCATTCGCCATAGCTGAGCCACGAGGTCCAATAGGTATCTTAAGAAAATTAAATACAGATGTTCCTGCATCATTATGAATTGCAAAAAGTGGTTGCACTAAAAATAAAACTAACATTAAAAGCGTTATTATTTTCATATTAACCTTTCAATTAATAAGCATAATTTCTGAAATATATTTAAGATTCTTCATTTTGGTAAATTTTTGAAATTTCTTTTATTTTGTCAATAACTATTATTCAAAATTTATTATTTATTATGAAAATTATTTTAATGTCCAAAATCTTTTAGTATCTTTTTTCTATAAAATTTTGCACGATCAATTAATTCATCCTCATCAACATTAACAAGTTCTCTATTTTCCATAACAATTTTCCCATTAATAATCACATCCTTAACATGTTCGCTTGATATTGTATATACTAAATGAGAATAAACATTATACATTGGAACAGTGTCCAATTGGTTCTTATCAATCAAAATAATATCTGCTTTTTTGCTAATTTTTAGAGAACCTATTTCTGAATCTTTTTTAAATGCTTTTGCTGAATTGATTGTTCCCATTTTAACAACTTCAATAGCCGGTAAAAAAGTTGGGTCTTGATTATAAGCCTTATGCAACTTTGCAGTAAAATCCATTTCTTCTAATATACTTAAATTATTATTACTTGCAACACCATCGGTTCCCAAACAAACATTTATCCCATTTTCCAAATATCTTTTCATAGGAGCAAAACCGGAAGCCAATTTTAAATCACTTTCTGTAGTTATTGAAATGCTAACACCTTTTTCACACAACAATTTCATTTCATTATCACTTACCCAAATCCCATGAGCCCCAATATTATCCTCACCTAAAAATCCTATATCCTGAAGATATTCAATCGGAGGTTTGCCATTTTGCTTTATACAATTCTCAACTTCTTTTTCCGTTTCTGAAATATGTATATGTAAAAGCATATTATTTTTTCTTGCTGTTTTTGCAGAAAGCTTAAGCGTTTCTTTGCAACAGGCATAAATTGAATGAGGAGCAATTGCATAATCAATTAACTCATTATTTTCAAATTCTTTATGTTGCTTAGCTGAATAGTCAATAATTTGTTTTGGATTGGTGCAATTGGCAACAGGAAAATCCAGAACAACTTCTCCGATAATAGCACGCATACCTACCTTTGAAGCAGCCTCACCACATTGCTTTCCAAAAAAATACATATCATTAAACAGGACTATTCCATTTTTAACCATCTCAGCCGCACTATGCAACACAGAATTATATATAAATTCCTCGGATAAAAATTTTGCTTCCGAAGGCCAGATGTAGTCATTTAACCATTTATCTAATGAAAGGTCATCAGCCAATCCGCGAAAATATGTCATTCCAGCATGTGTGTGTGCATTTATAAATCCTGGCATCACAATTTTTGAAGTGGCATTGATAATTTTATCTGAATCATACTTTTGCTCAATGACTTTTGTTAAATCAATATCAATAATGCTCCCATCATTGATTGCAATAGCACCATTTTCAATAATCTTCAAATGTTTATCAACTGTAACAATAAGCCCATTTTTTATTAGAATATCAACTATCTTCATTGATTCTCCAGAAACAATATTTTCATCCTTTCTGTCTTCTAAATATAATTGTAAAAATTATATCTATTTAAAATTTTATTTAATTTAATTATTGACATAAAATATATTTTTAGATATTTTTAAATAATAAATTGTCAAGAATTTCAGAATTATCTCATAAAAAAGTTTTTTAGCATTAATTTTATATTTTTGAAAAATAAAGGAGAACTATGTCTTTAATAGCCTTGCATTATAAGATAAAAGAAAAAGTTGGAGAAGGAAATTTCGGGTCTGTATATAAGATAGAAGATATTGCTACTAAAAAAGCTTTTGCTATAAAAATCTTTGATAAAATTCCTATTGAAGATATTCGTGAAAAATTGAATCCTGAAATAATGAATGATATTACAAAATTATCTCACCCAAATCTTATTAAAATATATGATTATGGAGTTTATCAAAACAATTTATATTGTATTTCTGAATATTTTGAAGGTGAAAATCTTCAAAACTTCAGATTAAATGATAAAAATAAACAGGATTTCTTTCAAATTACTACTCAAATCTGTTATGCACTTGGCTATCTCCATTCCCATAATATTATACATAAAGACTTAAAACTTGAGAATATTCTTTTCAAAAGAGTTAATGGAGAACTCACGATAAAAGTTTTGGATTTCGGTTTTAACAAAATTATATCACAAACTGAGACCTACACTGAAGGAGAAGCAGTAGCTCAACAATATTTATCTCCAGAACTACTACAAGGAAATCCATTTTCTACAAAAAGTGATTTTTATGCTCTGGGTATAATTCTTTATTATTTAGGAGTTGGTACATTCCCTTTCTCTCTGGAAGAAATCAAATTAATGGCTGAAAAAAATTTCCCTAATATTATTCCGCAATTCCCGAGCAAAATAAATCCCGCTGTAGATCCAAAATTGGAAGATTTAATTTTTCAGCTAATTGAAGTTAATCCTGATTTGAGAGTTAATGACGCCTTTGAAATTATTAAATATATCAATAAAACCCAGGAAAAGAAATTCCCAATTTCCTTAGAACCATCTATTGCCAAGCAAATTGAATCTAAATCAATAAAATACAATAAAAAAAGAATTATGTTATTGAAAGATTATGTTGATGAAGCTTCAGCTGGAAATGGTAAGATAATCTTTATTACAGGCGAAAAGGGTATTGGAAAAAAGGAATCATTGCGTTATTTAAAATGGCATTTGCTTTCCGAAGATTGTTATACTTTCTATTATATCTGCAATAAATATCATCGTGACCCATTTTTTCTTTTAAGCAAAGAAATATATCTCTCCCAGAATGAGAAAGACAGACAAAAATTTGAAGATAAAGCATCAAAAAAATTTAGCGAATTCCTGTTCAGGTCAGAAAAAAAATCTCTAAAAATCTTAGAAAATGAGACTGATTTGATAAAAGATTTCACTTTAGTTAAAGATTATATCTATTCATTCTCAAAAATAAAGCCAATTATTTTTTTCGTCATTGACATTGATATGGCAGAGAAAGATACAATGGACTTTCTTGAATTTCTTTCAAAGGATATTTATTATTATCCAATTTTGATTGCTGTTAGTACATATAATACTTCATTAGTTGATAGAATAGAAAATGCCGAACAAATTAATATGCCGTTCCTTTCAAAAGCTGAAACAAATGAATATCTAAAATACTTACTTGAATTAGATTATCCGCAAAATTTTTTGAATCAGATTTATCATCTCTCAAATGGAAATCAAACATTTATAAAAAATCTTTTAATTTCACTCGTTGAAAACAGAATAATTATTAACAAAAGTAATGAATGGAATTTTGATATAGATATCAAAAAAGTAGAGCTGCCTTCTAATATTAAAACTTTAATACAATCAAAACTAAAAATAACCCCTAAAAAGATTAGTACCCTACTATCAAAATTAGCTACTCTACAAGTCCCACTTTCAACAGGAATAATTAGATACATACTTAATTTTGATACATCAAAAGCGCTCTTCTTTTTCCTCCAGCAATGTGAAAATCTTGAAATTTTAGTCAAAGATGAAAATTATGTTAAAGAAGGATATTATAAATTTGTTTATCCTGCAATTAGAGATATCTTGCTAAATAAGACATCCCTAATAGAAAAAAAATCCATTTCCAAAAAAACCGTTAATTATTTCAAAGATAAAAAGGTAACAAAACCTTCTATTATGGATGGTATAATCTATCACTGTGATGTTATAAAAGATTATGATTCAATCATTGACTATCAAATGGCAAAAACCAAGTATTTCTTTGATAAAAAAGACTTTCTAAATTCCTGGGATTCATGCTTATCTGCTGTTAAAAATTTAGAGAAAATAAACACTAAAAAACTAAACACAAAAATAAAAGAATGTATTACATTTCTAATGAAAATCAGTATTATCCTTGAAAAATGTGAGATAGCAATAAAATCTTATCAATTCTGGCAGAAGTCAATAGCTGGGAATTTTAAAATTTTATGGCTTTATAGTAAATTGCTTTCAAAATGCAATAAATATAATCAAGCACTAAAAACATTAGAATCTGCAGAAAAGGTTGCATTGCCAGATGAAATTAATGATATTTTAATATCCAAGATAGAAATCTATACATCCTCTGCTGATTATTCAACTGAACAATCAGCTGAACTTATGCAAAAAATCAGTTTAGACAATCTTTCTCCAAGACAGAAGATTGATTTTCTTACTCAGAAAGCTAAGTATCAATATACCTCTACAAAGTATAAAGAAGCTATAGATAATTTAAAAATAGCAGAAAAAATCTCACAAAAAGCATCAATGCCATTTCAGCTTGGAAGAATTTGTAAACTTATAGGCGATAATTACAATATTCAAAATATATTACCAAAAGCCATTCACTATTATGAAAAAGCTACAGGTATAAGCAAGAGTGAAGGGGATATTTTTAATCTTGGAAATATATACTCTTCCTGGAACATGGTTGACCTTAAGAAAGGAAATCTCAACAAAGGCATAGAAAAAAGTAAGAAAGCTTTGCATAATTATGAAACCTTGCAATATCTTCCAGGTATTGGTGAGGTAAATCTTATTCTTGCACGAACTAATTACAAATTAGGAAAATTTCGCGAATCAAATAAATATTTCAAAAATGCTTTGAAAGTTGCGCATGGGATAAAAGATAGTAAATTAGAAAAAGAAATTCTTTGTAGATATTCCTTTCTAAAACTTAAAATTTCTTCGCCCATAGCTTTTATGAACTTCCTGCACAAAAATTATCCTGAATACTTCAAAAATGATAAAATAACATCAATTAATTCATTTCTTAAAAACTATATATTTTATCTTGTTCAGACCGGAAAAGAAGAACACATTGAAAACATTCTCCAACAAATTGAAAATCAACAAGTGGATTATAACTTAGAAAAAGAATTTATACTACAGGCTTATGGTTGCGTTGAAAGGTCCAAAGGTAATATTATGGCTTCAATAAATTATTTTAAAAAAGCTGCAACAATTTCTAAAACTAATGAGAATGAATATGCTCTTATGATTAACAACTTTAATATATCCGATTCATATTATAGGAAAGGAGATATTAATAAAGCAAAAATCTATTGTGACCTGGCGGAATCTATTGCTTCTAAAAATAGTTTTGCTCGCTGGCAAAATAAGGCTAGAGTTTTACAATCCAAAATCCTTCTTAAAAATAAAAATATTCATTTGCGAACTATCCTAAATAATCTACTGTTAGCTGAAAAAATTGCTAAAGAAATGAAGGACTGGACATTAATATGTGAAAGCCAATTATTTATTATGTTAATTTATAGGGTCTTGCACTCATATAAATTTGAGAAAATCTATAAAAGAAAATATTTACACCAAATCACACTGCTAACAAGAGGGTTAGATAAAAAAGACCAACAATTATTTAAGGAGAATTTTAATTATTCTCTTGCAGAATCAAATAGAAAAATAAGAGAATTGATTATCCCTCGTACTCATATCTCTGCTACAAGGCTTCAACATAAATTTCTTGATTTATTACACCTTACTAGTTTAGAACAAATAAAGTTTTATTTGGAAAAGTATATAAAGGAAATATTGGGTATCAAAAGATTCGCTATTCTGCTTTATGAGGAGAAAAAAACGGTTGGAGAATTCTGGTTAAACATTGGTTTTTCCAGAAAGTCTTTGGAAAGTGACCATCAACCATATCTTGAAAAATTAAGAGAGGAGATGAAGCAAGAATATTATAAAGTGGGAAAGATTCATTATTGCTTAACTCCACTTATGATTAAAAATGAAATAGTAGGAATGATTATTTTATCTGATAATGGTGAGATGCCTTTTACAAAAACTGAAAAATTAACAATTAAACTCTCAAGTTTCTATCTTACAATTATATTGAAAAAAATTGAAGAGTATAATGAAATTTTAGAACAAAGCAAACAACTCGCAAACCTTCTTACTATTAGTAGAGATATCTTACAAATTATGGACTTAGAAGAGCTTGAGAACCAAATAACTTTAAGTGCTTTGCAATTTACTGGAGCGGAACGAGGCTTTTTTATTGCTCTTGATGAAAATAATAACTTTATGTTCAATGCAGCATTCCTTAAATCAGGTGAAAGAATTGAAAAAACTAATTTAGAAATAAATAAGGAGATATTAAAAGATGTGTATGATGCTGGAATGCCTTTTACATATACAACTGCTGGACAAAAAGCAAGTTACACTGACTTTGGTATTACAAAAAACTACGGTGTGCGTTCCGTACCACCGACTAAATCCTGTTCAATATATTGTGCACCTATAAAGGAGAATAAATCTATCTTTGGATTCTTATACTTAGATAATCTTGGCAGTAAACAAATAACATTGAAATTTAATGAAAAATTATTAGAGATTTTCCTGTTAGCCATAGAGACTTCAATAAAAAATTCATTAGATTATAGAAAGTTATGCAAAGCAAATGAAGAATTACTTAAAGTTGACCAGGAAAGAGCTGATTTTATAAACATCTCATCGCATGAATTCAATACACCAATTCAAATATTGAAAGGATATCTTGGTATTCTTAAAGATGAAGATATCTCACCTAAAATAAAAGCAAATACCTTAAGAATTATGGAAAATAATATAAATAGATTGATTCACTCAATTAATAATACTTTACAGATGAATGTGCTCGAAAAAAGTACCTCTAAATTAGAAAAAGAATCGCTTGATATAAAAGATATTTTGAAAATCGTTTATGATGAAATAAAAGTTTTATCTGACAGACGAAAGCAGAAATTGACTTTGAAAATTGCAAAAGATATTAAACCTGTGTATGCTGAGAGAATATGTTTGATAAATGCAGTAAAAAATCTCGTCCTTAATGCTATTAAGTTTACTGATGATTATGGAGAGATAATCATAGGTGCAAGAACATCTAAATTCAAAAATGAAAAAATCAATAACAAAGATTCTCTTATAATCTATGTTCAGGATAATGGAATCGGAATTCCATTCTATGAATTAAAAAATATTTTCAAGGAATTTTATGAAGTTGCTGATATTAAAGCTCATCACTCTGGATTGACAGAATTCAAATCCTCTGGATTGGGCTTAGGACTTCCTGTAACAAAATCAATAGTAGGACTATTTGGTGGCAAAATATGGGCTGAAAGTGTAAAAGGAGAAGGTTCAACTTTCTTTATTGCATTGCCTTTATCAAATGATGAAAATCAAGATGATGAATAAATGCTGAAAAGTAATCTCAATAGATTTACTGACGCTAACTTAAGATGATAATTAGTAAGATGCGAGTGCTTTACGACTTATCATATTTTACAGAATGAGTCTGAAATAAAAGAAATTTGTCATTACTGTTTTCCTTCAGTTATGGATAAAAAATTTGACACCATTAACAAACAAAATACAAATTCTCACAAAATCTATTCAGGAAAATAAATGAGCCATGAAATCACCCTGTTAGATAACATCTCATTAGATAGCGAGTATCTACCGGGACAAGAGCATCTAACAGGGCAAGCACGAACTATCACGCATCTCCCGATGCATCAAGATAAATAAAGAAAAAAGTTAGTGTTTGTTCGTGTTAGTTAGTGGCAAATCCGCCAGCTGGCGGATAGGAGCACTAATGCCATTCATTTCAAATACAGATGAACAAAGAAAACAGATGCTTCAAGAAATTGGAGTAGATAGTTTTGAAGAATTGCTGAACGGAATTCCAAAGGACTTATTTATAAAAGGAAAATTGAACTTATTAAATCCAATGTCCGAAATGGAGATAGCAAAACATATTACTAATCTTTCTGAGAAAAACATCAATACAAATCAGATGGTTTCTTTTTTGGGTGCTGGTATTTATGACCATTTTGTGCCTGCTGCAGTAAATTATATTATCGGGCGTCCAGAGTTCTATTCTGCTTATACGCCTTATCAAGCAGAAGTAAGTCAAGGAACCCTTCAATTCATTTATGAATTTCAAACAATGATATGCGAACTAACAGGAATGGAATGTGCAAATGCCTCAATGTATGATGGAGCAACCGCGGCTGCAGAGGCAATTTTGATGGCAATTCGTCATACACGCTGTAAAAAAATTCTCATTTCCAGTCTTATTCACCCCTCTTATAAAGAAGTAATCAAAACTTATACATCATCGTTAGAAGTAGAATTGGTCTACATTCAACAGAAAGATGGAAAAATCAATATTCAAGAATTAAAAAGCCAGATGGACGACTCTATTTCTGCTGTGTTTATCCAAACCCCAAATTTTCTGGGCTGTATTGAAGATATGAAATCTATTGAGACAATTGTCCATTCTTATAAGAATTGTTTACTAATAGCATCAGTTGACCCTATTTCACTTATGTTATTCCATGCTCCATCAGAATACAACGCAGATATTGTTATTGGTGAAGGACAGGTTTTAGGAAATATGCAGAATTTTGGTGGACCACTTTTCGGATTTTTCGCAGCAAAAAAGAATTTAATCAGAAAAATGCCTGGTAGAATTGTTGGTGCAACTCATGACAAAGATGATAGAAGGGGATATGTTCTCACATTACAGGCTCGTGAACAGCATATTCGTAGAAATAAGGCTACCTCTAATATCTGCACAAACGAATCTCTCTGTGCTTTAGCGGCAACTGTATATATGGTTTTGATGGGTAAAAAAGGCTTACGAGAGGTTGCCACACAATCAACTATTAAAGCTCATTATCTTTTTGAAGAAATATGTAAATTAGATGGATTCTCGCCAGCATATAGTTCTGCATTCTTCAAAGAATTTGCTGTAAAAACTGAAGAAGAGCCAAAGAACATAATTGAAGAAATGAAAAAGAAGGGTTTCTTTGCTGGCGTTGATATAACCCCTTTCGGATATGAAAATCAAATTCTAATGGCTGTTACCGAGAAACGAACAAAAGAAGAGATGGATAATTTGATAAAAGCACTTACCACTGAGGTTCATCCCTGCCCGCCAAGGCTTGGCAGGCGGGCTTCGCAGTAGCAGTCCTACTGCTACGGAGAATGGACACGGAGTACACAGAGATAAATTTTGTATTATGAAAAAAGATTAAAAGATGGAAAAATGAAAATACTATGCTCATATGAAAAATGAAAATTATAATAAAAACTTTGTGGTCTTTGAGCTCTTTGTGTTAAAATTTCTTAAGGAGAAAGATGGAAACGAAAACAATTTTTGAAAAAAGTGTAAAAGGAAGGAGAGGATGTTCCCTTCCTGAATGCAAGATTGAGAAAAAGATTGAAGGTATTTTTTCTGAAGATATCTTACGAAAAGAAGCTCCCAATTTGCCAGAAGTGAGTGAATTAGATGTAATGCGGCATTACATAGAGATTTCTGCCAAGAACCATTTTATTGAAAAAGGTTTTTATCCACTCGGCTCCTGCACAATGAAATACAATCCCAAAATAAATGATATTGTAAATACTTTGCCTGGACTTACAAATCTGCATCCATACCAGCCAGAAGATACAATTCAAGGCGCTTTGCAGATTATGTACGAATTGCAAAATATGTTGGCAGAAATATCAGGAATGGCTGAGGTCTCTTTGCAACCAGTGGCTGGAGCACATGGTGAATTCACTGGGGTCAATATCATCTATAATTATCACAAGAGCAAAGGGAATAAAAAAACAAAAATTATAATGCCAGATTCCGCTCATGGCACAAATCCTGCTACATCTGCTTCACATGGCTATAAAGTTGTGGAATTAAAATCCGGTTCAGATGGAAAAGTTGATATAAATGCTTTGAAACAAGTAATTGATAAAGATGTTGCTGGTTTTATGTTGACTAACCCAAATACCTTAGGTATCTTTGAAACCGATGTAAAAAAGATTGCAGAAATTGTTCATTCTGTAGATGGATTAATGTATATGGATGGCGCTAATCTCAATGCAATGCTCGGGTATATTCGTCCTGGAGATATTGGCTTTGATATAGTGCATTTTAATCTGCATAAAACCTTTTCTACTCCACATGGTGGCGGAGGACCAGGAGGGGGAGGAATAGGTGTTGTTGAAAAATTAGTTGCTTTCCTCCCTTATCCAATTATTAAAAAGGATGGTGATAAATACTTTTTTAACTACAAATTGAAAAACTCAATCGGCAAAGTGCACTCATTTTATGGAAACTTTTTGGTGATGGCTCGTGCTTATATCTATCTAAAAATGCTTGGTGAAAAGGGATTGAGAAGAGTTGCTGAAAATGCTGTTATCAACGCTAATTATTTGATGAAAAAGTTAAAAAACCATTTCCCGGTCCCCTACCAAAACGATGTTATGCATGAATTCGTGGCTTCTGGTGAAAGGTTCAAAAAATATGGTGTCAAAACGGTGAATATTGCAAAAAGGCTTTTAGATTATGGCTTTCATGCTCCAACAATTTATTTTCCTTTGATTGTTCACGAAGCTTTGATGATTGAACCGACAGAAACAGAAAGCAAGGAAACGCTGGACAATTTTATCAAAGCAATGATAAGAATTGCGCAAGAGGCGGAAAGTAATCCTGAATTAGTTAAAAACGCTCCTTTTAATACGCCAGTTGGCAAATTAGATGAGACTGTTGCTGTGAAAAATTTAGATATTAAATTTAGTTTTGATGATTGACCTATTAAAATCGCTAATCAATGCAAATTTTTGCAAATATACAAATGTTTTAATTTATTCGTGTCCATTCGCGGTCAATTCTTATAATTTATGAAATATAAAATTATTCCTGAAAAATGCGATCTATGTGGCGGTTGCGTGTCTGTCTGCTCTGCCGATGCAATCAGGATAACTGAATTTTCAGCCATGATTCTGAAAGATTTGTGTAGTGGTTGCAGAAAATGCTTTATTGTGTGTCCAGTTTCGGCTATTGAAGAGGCATCAGATGAAGATTAAAGATTTTTACGACATAGTAGTAGTTGGAAGTGGACCGGCAGGTGGAATGACAGCTTTAACTGCAGCCCGGAATGGTGCTTCAGTACTGATTCTTGAGCGAGATAGGGAAGTTGGAATTCCGGTTCGCTGTGCTGAAGGCATCTCCATTAGAAGTTTAACGAAATTTTTTGACCTTGAGGAAAGATGGATTTCAAATCATCTTGAAGGCGCCAAATTATATGCACCCAATGGAGAATTCTGCTCAATGCTTGCCTCTGCAATTGGCGGAGGGGTGATTCTGGAAAGAAGGCTCTTTGATGCGCATATCTGTAAATTAGCTACTGAAAATGGTGCAGAAATTACTATAAAAGCTAATGCCTTTGATCTGTTGAAAAAAAACGGAAAAATTTGTGGAATAAAATTCAAACATTTCAACAAAGAAAAAATGGTGAAGACAAATCTTGTTATTGGCGCTGATGGTTCAGAGTCACGAATAGGTCGCCTTGCCGGGATAAAAACCGCTCTGCAACTTTCTGATATTGAATCATCTGTACAATATCTTATGACAGACATTAAAATAGACTATAGGTATTCTCATTTCTTTTTTGGGAATAAGATTGCCCCGGGTGGGTATGCCTGGGTTTTTCCAAAAGGGGAAGATACTGCTAATGTTGGAATTGGCGTTCAGCCTGATAAATGCAATGGAAAAAGTGCAAAAGAACTCTTGGATAGATTTATTGGAGAGAAATTTCCTGATTGTCAAATGATTTCTTTTATTGCTGGCTGTGTGCCTACAGCAGTAACCTTGAAAAAGATAACTGCTGATAATCTTATGCTTGTTGGTGACGCTGCACGACAGGTCAATCCTGTTACAGGTGGAGGACTTAGCAATGTGCTTTTAGCCGGAAAAATCGCTGGTGAAGTTGCAGCAGAAGCTGTGAAGAAAAACGAGTTCTCAGATAAATTCTTGAAAAAATATCATAAAATCTGGATGAAAGAAAAGGGCAATCAACAAAAGCTTTTTTATAAGCTAAAAGAAGTTTTTTTTGATTTCTCTGATGATAAATTAAATGAGATATGTAATTTACTCAATGAAATTCCAAAGGAAAAGTTAACTCTTCTCCAACTTTTTAAAACTGCAATTAGAGGTTATCCAGCTCTTGTAAGGGAACTCATTAAAGCTTATATAATATAACTCAAGTTTCGCAAGAGATATTATAAAAAGTTAAATATGATTTATTCGGTAATTCCCATCTTTTGAAACTTGAATAACTAATTATTCACCCCGTTGGATAGAAAAACTTATCCAACGGGGCAAGAATATCTAATTTCTAATGAAATTTCAAATGACAAATGTCAAATAAAAAGAAATTCGATTTATCTGCCAGAGGTAGGTTCATCTTTGGCGGAGAGGAGAGAACTGCAAAATTCGGTGAGGATATTATCGAATTTGCTAAAAAAATCCCCCAAAATCCGATAACTCTACCTCTAATTACTCAATTAGTTAAAGCGGGTACAAGTGTTGGTTCCAATTACCTGCCCCGTTAGATAAATGTGTAAATATTTGTTTCACAAAATTAAATGAAAAAGAAAACAAACTCAAGAGGAAGAATCCTTTCAAGATATATCTAACAGGATGAAAAGCAGATTATGCAGAGTCAAAAAGAGATTTTGAACACAAAATTGGTATTTGCAAAAAGGAGTCTTCCGAAGGATCCGCCTTTGGCGTGAAAAGAAGCAAAACATTGGTTGCGAATAATTTCTAAAGCAGTTTCAGAATTATCAGCCAAAGGCTGAACTGCCTATGACATAAAAAAAAAGTGAGAAAGAAAATGTCAAAGGATAAAAATGTTAGCTATTCTCGTTCCAAAACCCCTGTTTGAAAACGCTATAGATTGTAGGATATTTTTATCATTAGGAATTTGGATTTTGAAATTTTATCCCCGATTTAATCGAGGATTAGGATTTAGAAATTAATTTAACCTTGCTCAAGTTTTAAAGTAAATATTATAAAAGTTAAGTATGATTTATTCAGTAATTTCCACTTCTGCGAAACTTGAATAATATAATTTGCTTTCAATTAAAAAGCTTATGACGAAAATAATGTTATTTTACTTGACATAAAAAACAAGGATAAATGAATTATTGAAATTCTTCTAAAGAATCCATAAAAATATAAGGAGATACAATGAAAAAATTAATATCATTAATATTATTTTTGTGCTTGTTATTTATAATTAATTGCTCCTCAAACAATGATACAACACCTCCCACTGTAACTATAAGTCAACCCCAGGATGGTGCGACAATTACTGATTCAATAACCTCAATTAAAGTGAATGCAACTGATAATGAAGGAATTGCATCTATAACACTTTATATAGACGATATTGAAGTAGGTTCCACTGTTGGTAATACAACTTATGAATATGAATGGTTTGTCTTTTATTGGTCTGATAGCAATGACCATACTATTCGTGCAACCGCATGTGACTTGAATGATAACAAAGGGTCTAAAAGTATAGATGTGACAGTAACAGAAGAAGCATTTATATATCCAGAATTACTGGAACCGGCAGATAGCAGTGAAGTACAAAATTCAATTGAATTCAAATGGACAAGTCTACCTGATGCGTATCAATATGAGGTGCACTTTGCTCACAATGATATTGTCTTTATAGAAACACCTTCTGATACTACCATTACTAAGAATTTTGATATTTTCGGTTCTTTCAAATGGAAAGTAAAAGCAGAAAGAATCTTTATAGCAGGAGCTGATACGAGTAAATATAGTCCACCATTCCACTTTACTTTAACTGAATAATAATTCTAAGGATAAAAAGTATCTATCTGTATGTGTTGGACTACGGAAAATTTCTAAAAGTATTCAGGATTGTGAAAACAAGTAAATAAAGACAAATCTATGTGCTCTCGACATCCTCTTATATTGAATACAAATGTCTTAATATCTTTTGGGGTGTAAGCATGTTTGCTATTACAAAAATTTGACACAATAAAATAACAAAATATTTTTGTCTTAAATTTGGGGTGCTCTTTAGGGCTGAGAACATACCCATTGAACCTGATCCGGGTAATGCCGGTGTAGGAAAGTTCACCGAGCATCTCAGATGTTCGGTTTTTTTATTTGTTTAAACCCACAGAGACACAGAGAAAGAACCTGAATTTAAAATATGAAAAAAATAAATAGAAATCTTGGATTGTACTTCATCATTGATGGTAACTTCACAAGAGATTTTGTGAAGATGACCAGGTTGGCTATTGATATTGGGTTAAAAATAATTCAATATAGAGATAAAAATGCTAATGCATCAGAAATGCTTACTAATGCAATTAAAATAAGAGAACTTACTGAAAATTCAGATACGATTTTCATTGTTAATGATAATGTTGAAGTTGCTCGCGCCTCTAATGCAGATGGCGTGCATATCGGCCAGGAAGATACTCAATATGAAGAAGCCAGAAAGCTGCTCCCCAAAAGGATAATTGGAATGAGTGTAGGTAATTTAGAACAATCTCTTCTTGCAGAAAAAATGGGAGCTGATTATATCGGTTTGGGACCAATTTTTCCAACATTAACAAAACCGAATGCGGGTCAAATAATTGGAACTGAAAAACTGTCTAAAATCGTGAAAGCAGTTCAAATTCCAATTATTGCAATCGGTGGAATAAATCTTTCCAATCTAAAAAGTGTTCTTGAAACAGGTGTAAATGGAGTCGCAATAATCTCAGCAATCCTTGGAAGTTCAAATCCAGAAAGGGAAATCAAAAAAATTAAAAACAAAATCAATAAATATAATCAAATGAAAGGATAAGAATGGTATTAAAAGAAGAAATAATCACAAAAGCAATTGTGGAAAGATTTTCTGAAAAATTTGTGAACAACCTAAATCAAGATGTCATCATTGCAGGTGCTGGTCCTGCTGGATTGACTCTTGCATATTATCTTGCGAAAAA
The DNA here is from genome assembly GCA_034722995.1 of Candidatus Cloacimonadota bacterium. Lineage (NCBI taxonomy): Bacteria > Pseudomonadati > Candidatus Cloacimonadota > Candidatus Cloacimonadota bacterium. The sequence goes on from JAYEOL010000056.1 coordinate 21,001, forward strand.
AGGAATCAAAGTTTCAGTTTTCGAGAAGAAATTATCTGTTGGAGGAGGAATGTGGGGAGGCGGAATGCTGTTTAATGAAATTGTTGTACAGGAAGATGGAAAGGCAATTCTGGAGGAATTTGGCATCAAAACTGTAAAATATGATGCTGACTACTATACTGCTGACTCAATTGAAGCAATTTCAACAATATGTTCGTTAGCAACAAAGGCTGGTGTGAAAATCTTCAATTGTATGATGGTTGAAGATGTTATGGTAAAAAAAGATGAAGTATGCGGTGTGGTGGTCAATTGGACACCAGTGGAAATGGCAGGTCTTCATGTAGACCCTTTATCAGTAAAATCAAAAATAATTGTAGACGCCACAGGACATCCTCTTGAACTGTTAAAAATAATTGAGAGAAAAGCCCAAGGAAAATTGTTTACAAAGACTGGAAAAATTATGGGAGAAAAGTCTATGAACGCTGAAATTGGGGAAAAAACTGTAGTTGAAAATTCTAAAGAAATCTATAAAAATGTATATGTTGTAGGAATGGCAGCAAACGCTGCATTCGGTGCGTGTAGAATGGGACCTGTCTTCGGCGGGATGCTCTTATCTGGAAAAAAATTAGCGGAGATAATTACAAACAGACTAAGTGCTTGAAAGTTAGAAGGTTGAAAAAATCCCTTTAAAAATAGCAAAAGATGAAATTATTGACAATATAACTATTGAATTCACATCTAACCATTATAATGGGAAAACAGGAAATATATCGCAAATTGATTCATCTTTTCGCCATAATAATTCCAGTATTATATTACTTTGTAGTGAAATCCCAGATTGTTTCAATCTCTATCTTACTACCCATAGCATTGATTTGTGTTATTGCAGATGCTGCTCGTATGGAAAATCCTGAACTTAAGAACAGGTTTTATAAACTTTTTGGCTCAATGTTGCGGGAAAATGAAGTAAGTCAGCTGACAGGTGCCTCCTATCTGTTAACATCTTCAGTTGTAACTATTGCAATTTTTACAAAAGAGATTGCATTTTTTGCAATATCTTATTTAGTTATTGGTGATACCTTTGCTTCTATAGTAGGTTTAAAACTTGGCAAAAGGCAGATAGTCCGCACCAGAAAAACTGTAGAAGGCTTCATTGCATCCTTTTTAGCATGTGCGATTTATGGACTTATCTGTTATTTTTTATATTTCAAGAAATTTTTTGCACATGCTAATAAAAACCCACAGGGAATAATTATAATTATCCTGGTTGGTGCACTAATTGCCTCAATCACTGAGGTAAGTAATTTGCATATAAATGATAACATCAGTATTCCAATTATTTCAGGAGTGGCAATGTCTATTGTTTGGCTGTTCATATAAGGAGATAGGGAGATAAAGGAGATGAAGAAATTTAATTATAAGGATGATAAGATTACAGAAATGATTATTCAGTGTATCATTAGAGTTCATAAAATCTTGGGTCCGGGATTCCTTGAATCAATATATAAGAATGCTTTATTGATAGAATTGAAAAATTCTGGATTGAAATGTGAGGCTGAAAAACTGATCAAGATTTATTATAATAACATTGAAATTGGAACGCATCGGTTGGATATTGTTGTTGAAAACAAGATAATTATTGAATTAAAAACAGTTGAAGAATTATGTGGACAACATTATGCTCAAATAAAATCTTATCTGCGAGCCACAAATTTGAAAACAGGGATTTTAGTAAACTTCGCAAAAGAAAAGGCAGATTTTAGAAGAATAGAGAATGAGTATACGGGGATAAAGGAATAGGAAGATAAAGAAGATGAAGAAATTTAATTATAATAATAAATTTATCCCCTTATCTCCGCCTTATCTCCCTATCTCCTTGTATTATAAGGAAAATTATGGATTTATCATTTGTAATACCAGTTTTTAACGAGGAAAAAAGTCTAAAAGAGCTTCATAAAAAAATTTTGGGAAATATTGGAATCCAAAGTTATGAAATAATATTTATTGATGATGGCAGCACAGATAATTCTTTTAAGATATTACAAGAGATTGCTAAAGACGACAAAAATGTTCATATTATAAAATTTCGTAGAAACTTTGGAAAATCTGCTGCACTTCAAACTGGCTTTGATAAGGCTAAAGGAGATATTGTTTTCACCTTAGATGCAGATTTGCAAGATGACCCAGAGGAAATCCCAGGATTTATTGAACAAATTAACCAGGGTTATGACCTTGTTGCCGGATGGAAAAAACATCGTAAAGACCCAATTACAAAAAAAATAACATCAAAGATATTTAATATAGTTACCTCAATAATTTTCAGATTAAAATTACATGACTACAATTGTGGATTCAAAGCCTATAGAAATGAAGTAGTAAAGTCTATAAATATTTATGGAGAACTGCATCGGTATATTCCTGCATTAGCTAAAGCAAAGGGATTTAGCATTTGTGAGATTCCAGTCAAACATCATAAGAGAAAATTCGGAAAGTCAAAATATGGTATGGAAAGGCTTGCTCGTGGATTCCTTGACCTGCTTACTGTAACAATGATAACAAAATTCGAAAGGAGTCCTCTTTATCTTTTCGGTATTGGTGGACTGATTATATCGTTAATTGGATTTGTAATAACTCTTTATTTGGCTGTAATGAAGATTTTCTATGGAATGCCTTTAAGTAACCGTCCCCTACTTTTTCTTGGCGTTCTGTTAATTGTTGTTGGTGTCCAATTAATTTCTATTGGTTTATTGGGAGAAATAATTGTATATAGCACAAAAAATAAAAAAGTTAATTGAAGAACTCTAATTTTGCAGGATTTATAGTTTGTAATTTGTAATTTTTTTGTAAATTAGTGAACTCGTTAATTGGTAAATTAGCAACCAGTTTACTAATTTACCAGTTTACAGTTTACAAGTTCCTCTTCTTAATTAATCCCTTTGTGATGCAAGAAACAATCTAATAGAAGGTTTGGAATTTAGAAATTATATCCTATTGAAAAATTCCAAAAATTATTGTCTTTGCTATTTTCATACATTAGAATAACCGGACCAAAAATCGTTGGCATCTCTAAACCAATTGCATAACCGGATTTTGAACCTTTCTTAAAAATATCCCAGAATTCCTCCATTTCATCTATAGTTCCAAATTCTCCAATACCAGCTTTTGTAACCAAAAACAGTTTTTGCCTCGGGTCGCTTAAGCTAAATTTTTTCAATAATATACGCATTTGAAGTGAAATATAGAAAATATCTTCTCCTGCTATTTGACCATAATGATATCCGAAAAATGTATCATCGGGCCTTCTTTTTACCTTTCTATTATATGGAATCTTCCCATTATTTGTGCTATTAATTATTAGATATATCCAATTTGAGACTGAAATACCCTTATATAACTTTTCATGAATACCATTAATCAGTTTAAATTGCTGAAAGTTATATTCCGAGCCTAAAGCTTCATTGAAGTTTGTATAAGAAGCCATTCTATATAATCCTTTATAAGGATATGGAAATCTGTCAAAACTGTCAAACACCAATCTTACTCCCAATCCAGAAGTTTCTTTCTGACCTATTCCCCGATTAAATCGGAGATTTGATACTTTATAATCAAAAATGAGTGACATCAGACCTAATCTTCTATCATCAAAAAATCCTGTTTCAGTAAGTATATTCCAATCCCTATCAGAATCAATTTCTGTATTGTCTTTTAAATAAAATTCAAGAGAATTATTAAGATTAGTTTTACCAATCCTATCTGTAGCAAGACGAAATCCAAACCTCCTCTCTACTCCAAACCTCATATAAAAATCCAAAGCATTACCAGTACCAAAGATATTTTCGTGTCCAACAGAAATAAATGCGGATGATGATTCTTCTGTATTGTAATTTGCTCCAGCCTCAATAATACCAAAAGGCTTCTCTTTTACCACAAAAGTCAAAGCAACATTTTTGGATTGGGTCTTTTTAACATCAAAAAACACTAAATCAAAATAATTTGTACTATAGATTTTTTTTATATCGGACTGAATTTTGTTAATATTAAAAACATCCCCTGTTTTCGAAGAAATCTCTCTTAATATTACAAAATCTTTTGTTAACTCATTTCCAGATAATGAAATATTTTCTATATCGGCTTCATTGATATGAAGAAATGTCACTTTATTTTTCACAGAAATTGAATCAATATCAGCTAATATGTACCCACTATTTATATATTTTTCTAAAATAATATTTTTTAATCTATTTGTATCTTCTTTGGATATTTTTGATGGTAAATTAAAAAGTAATTCTTGTGTATTAAAAACTTTATTTCCGAAAAGGATTATCTGCTCTATGTTTGAATCCTTAATATTCTCATTTACTGATGCTGATTCTTGGACAGGTTCAACTAAAGAAAGCAGAGAATCAATATTGTTTTCTGCTTCTGCTTTTCCAATGTCAATCAACTCAGCCCATCTTGTGAATTCAGTATTTGATACTTCTTCAAGGGGAGGACGAATTATTATGTTAGCCTGTTTTAATTCATCCTCTATTTTTGAGAACATCATAATGTTAATAATTTGATTAGCCACAGTTATAGGATTGTTCATATATTTGCGTGAATACAGGAAACTTGTGGAATTAGAAGCAATTATTATATCTGCTCCCATTTCCTTCATTGTAGAAATTGGAAGATTATTTGTTATCCCACCATCAATATATAAATCAGAACCGATTTCTACGGGTGTGAACAAAAATGGTGCAGACAAGCTTGCTTGAAGAACTTTTATAAGATCTCCACACATAAATGTTTTATTCTTTCCACTTACAATATCTGTAGCAGAAATAAAAAGTGGGATTTTAAGTTTAAGAAAATTTCCGTCTGAAATATAATTCGGACGCGTAAAGTAAAAGGCAAGACTATTAAGAATAGTTTGAGAACTGGAAATAGAACTTGGAATTCTAAGTCTCCAATTCTTAAATCTTACTTTTATAAGATTTTCTTCCTTGGATTTGCGCGTGTAAAAATAGTACTGGTGTCGGGATTGCGGAGCGGATAAAGTCGTCTCCCAATTTACATTTTTTATGATTTTCTCAATCTGATAAGAATCATATCCCGAAGCATAGAAAGCGGCAATCAGCGCACCAAAACTTGTTCCACCAATATAATCAACTGGAATATGATATTTTTCTAACACTCGTAAAACACCGATATGAGCAATACCTCTTGCTCCACCACCGCTAAGCACCACACCAACAGATGGTCTGCCTTGACTATTGTCTCCAAAAATAGATTGAATATCTAATAAAAAAACAAATAGTAATATCGCTAAAATTATCTGATTTTGTTTCATTATTTTGAATATTTGCAAAAGGCTTAATTAAATGTCAATTTTTTCTAAAAAATTTTGAGGTTACTCTATTTATTGACAAGTAAACAATCAATGTCTGTTTTTTAACAAAAATTCGGGTTGAATTTACAGGAGTATTATTATAAGTTTGTATAATAAATGTAGAAATTTCACAGAAGCAAAAAGAGTTAAAAAACTTGGATATTATCCCTATTTTAGAGTAATCAGTTCAGAACAGGACACAGAAGTTATTGTTAATGGTAAAAAAACTTTAATGCTTGGCTCAAACAGTTATCTTGGTTTAACAAATCATCCAAAAGTGAAAGAAGCAGCCATAAATGCTATCAAAAATTATGGGACTGGTTGTGCTGGTTCCCGCTTTCTTAACGGAACACTTAATATTCATATTGAATTAGAGGAAAAATTAGCAGATTTTGTGGGTAAAGATGTTGCCCATGCTTATTCAACTGGCTTCCAAGCTAATTTGGGTGCAATTGCAACTATAGTTGGTCGTGGCGAATATTTGATAACTGATAAGTTAGACCATGCAAGCATTATAGATGGATGCCGACTTTCCTTTGGGAAGATGCTTCGTTTCAATCATAATAATATGAATGATTTGGAAAGGGTTCTCCAATCTGTCAAAGATAGTAACAAACTGATAATTGTTGATGGAGTTTTTAGTATGGAAGGTGATATTGCAAAACTTCCAGAAATTTGTGAATTGGCAGAAAAATACAATGCACAAGTTATGTCTGATGATGCACATGCAATTGGGGTAATTGGGGAAAATGGTTCTGGAGCTGGCAGCCATTTCGGAATAACGGATAAAATAGATATAATTATGGGCACTTTTAGCAAATCATTGGCTTCTATTGGTGGCTTCATTGCTGGCAATGAACTTCTGATGCATTATCTAAAACATTTTTCTCGCACACTTATTTTCAGTGCCAGCTTGCCGCCAGCGTCTGCTGCTTCAGTTATGGCTGCACTTGAGATTATGAAAAGTGAACCTGAAAGAAGAGAGAAACTCTGGAAGAATACTCGTAAGATGCAAAAAGGATTTAAAGAAATGGGTTATAACATTGGCTTGAGTGAAACTCCTATAATACCGCTTCATGTTGGTGATATGATGACAGCATTTAAGATGTGGAAGATGCTGTCTGATGAAGGGGTATTCATCAATCCAGTTGTTCCGCCTGCTGTGCCACCAAACGATTGCCTTATTCGCACAAGTTTTATGGCAACACATACAGACAAACAGCTTGATTTTGCTCTTGATAAATTTGAAAAGATTGGAAAGAAATTGGGTGTAATATAAAAAGTTCAGAATGCGGAAGGCTGAATGTTAATTTCCAACTAAGATATAGGGCAGAAAGATATGAGGAAATCAATTATCATAAGCTTACTCTTCTTTTTTCTATTGATTACTGCTACTGCGAATGCAGAAGGTAATCTTGAATTTTTTACCAATTCAGGAATAAACCTTCCAAGTAGCTCTGAAGAATTGGGTAAACATTGGGACCCTGGATTTTTAATTGGCGGAGGAATAGAATACAAAGCCTTCAATGATTTCTTTATATTCTCAGATTTTAACTATTCGCAATTTAGTTTTAATGGGAAGCCTCTTTCTCCTGTTACTATTCCAGAAGTAAGAATTCTGGATACGATTGGTGAAGAATCTAAAGTTTTTGATTTCTCTGTTGGACTAAAATTTCAAAGACTGCAGTTTGATTCTTTTATTTATCCCTATTTCTTATCAAGTGTTGGTTACATTGAATATAAAGTTGGTAAAGTCTGTGAATTGTCTGAGGATTTTATAAATTCTCCTGGCTTAATAAACTGCTCTACCCACTATGGTTACACCCAAAATGACTATTTTGGCAAATTAGGAATGGGATTCAACACTAAATTGAAATATGACCGATTGCTATTTTGCGAAGGTAATTTTATCTTTCCGTTTAAAGGAACTCTCTCAATAATTTTAAAACTTGGAATAAGGTTTTTCTAATCCCGATATATCGGGACTAACTTCTCTTCCCTCCATTCCGCATTTCCCATTCTGAATTCCGAACCCCAAATTTAAAAATCTGCTCTCACTTCCATTTTTAGCTGATTTCTAACATCAGATTCAGGGTATTTCTCGGTATAATATGTTAGAAATCCTGCAACATATTTACTGAACTGATAATTAAACTGCAATGTTGCACGGGTAATTATCCCATTCCGTTTACTAACCAAAATATCCGAGAGATAGTCAGAACCTTCTCTTTTATTTTTCTGAAAATGAACTTGAGCCATAAGATGATATTTGCTTCCAGAATTATACACAAAGCAGGGTTTAATTTGATAAGAGAAAATTTTATATGAGTTTGAACCATCTTCCTTATTTCCTTTCTCAAAATCATACCCAAATTCAGTAGAAAAAATCATATTATAATTAAATTTATATCCAATGTCAGCTGAAATTCTATAGTTTTTAGATTTCAAAGAATCTGTTGTCTGATAATTAGAAGTTCTATCTTTATAGGAAATCTTATTTTCTAAATTCCATTTATTTATATTATACAAATTAAATTCAAATCCCCACTCATTTTGCAATAATTCATCAAATTCCTTTTCATACTGATTATCCATTTTCTTAGTCTTTTCATAAACTAGTTTTGTAGTTATCTTATTCTTTCTGATATTGAACCAGAGTTGTTCTCTATATTTTTGATAACCATAATCAGTGTAATCCTCATTCATTAAAGAATTTTTCTTTAACAGATAAAGGTCCAATTTGTGTGGTGTCCGTGATTTCTCCTGAATAGCAATATCAGAGGTAAAAAGAAATTTACTTAATACTTTTGTAAACTTTCCCTCGTTCCCAAGCCCGCCCCAATTGAATTGGGGATTGGTAACGAGACGTGCAGGATTAAGAGTCATATTCCAATTAATCTGCAATTCTGTAATAGGTTGGGGATTTCCAATTTTCGTAATTTCATAATCATAATCACCATCTTCCTGATAAAATCCAAGACTATCATAAATACCGTTTCCCTGACCAACAAAAACAAGTTCCCTCACTTTTGGATATATTGCAAGATTTCCTATTTTGTAATTTATCTTATTATAAATAATTTTTTTAAGAATATTCATTGAAATCTGAGTATTAAGCAAATCAAATGTAGAGTTTTGCATTCCATTAAAATATTTATTCTCTCTATGCGAATATTCAGATTTTATATTGAATTTTTCACCACCGTGATAAACATCTCCTCTCCATAAATAGGCTTGCTTAAAATTTTGCCAGTTTATATAGTTTATATTAAGACTATCTTGATTTTCGTGTTGATATTCCAAAGTTAGTTTAACTTTTCCGAAATCAAAGTTTGTCTTGTAAAAGTTCTTATCAATTTTTATTCCATAAGAGGATGTTCCTTCTGATTCAAATCGTCTTTCATAATACCCGGCTGATAGGTTAAGAAAATTATATTTATAATTCCCATTCAAATCATAAACTTCCTGTTTTAAAGTTTGATTATTCATAATATTAGATTCTTCTGATATGCTCGAATAATTATAATTTATTGAAGGGAAATATGGAAAACTTTGATTTTGTAAGTATGAAAATCGGTTTGAAAGATTTCTACTTTGGGCAATTGATTTTAGATTCTTTTCAGAAAATTTGGTACTATTTTTTGCCCAATTTTTTATTTCAAGCAAAATATTAGCACCGTATCGAATTGCATCTACAGTATCTGCTTTTATAAATTGAGAATATTCATATTCAGTTTCTGCTGATTCTGTTCGTGTTAATGGATGATAATTTTTATCAATATATTGATAGAAAAATGAATTCTCAGTTCTTCCAATATTTGAAATATCACTTTTGAATCTTACTTCATTGAATAATGCGAAACCAAAATCATCCTCGTCATCAATTTTAGAAAAACTATTCTTATCGTAATTTGAAATTATCCCTTCAGAATAGAGTAAAACTTTACCCAGCTTTAGCTTAGAGCCGAAATCAAGGTTAAGATTTTTTTCAGGCATTGGCAGTTGAATTTCTGAAATATAATCTCCATCTCCATCCCCTACCCATTCATATTGATTATATCCAGATTTTTGGTAAGAACCATTTTCATCGCCTACATAAGAGAAACTCACGAGGTAATTTCCTGTAGAATCAAATCCAACATATTCATAATGTGTATCAACTTTGATATAATTTCCATCACCAACAGCAATAGAATCAACACCGGATTTACGAGCTTTGATTGGGTCATCGCCAGCTTTAGATAAAATCTCTTTATCGCTATCAGAAAAAGTGTAATTCAGAGGTTTTTCCTTATCATTGTTATCAGACAGAATTTTAAAAAACAATTTAGCATTATTATCAAAAAAATGGAAATTACCTGAGCCTAAGTAAAAATTACTTCGGAAATCCTCTGCAGAGTATTCATAATCGGCAATAATACAAGAATTTTCTGTAATGACATTCTTATTCTTAAAAGTTAAAGAACCCTCATTATAATCAATTGTATAATCATCGCCTCTTGAGAGTAATTTTCCATTTAAATAGATTTTCTCGGTTCCGGACAGGATTTTTACATATGAGCTATTCTTTCCAGGGAGATAATAAGGTCCCTGCTTTCCTTCCACACCATAAAATTTGTGAGATATAAAATCACCATTAGAAATTGCACCTGCAACATCCAGGTTATTCCTTCCATCCCATTGGAAATTTACACCTTCTAATTTATACTCATAATTCGCAAAATGAGTGTCATCAAACTTGCAAAAGAAGTCTCCAAAAGAAAGTGCATAATTACCAGAATAAATTTTAATAAACATCTTATCCAATTCACTTATCTTTTCTGTAGTTCCTTCTGGAGCGATTGGAGAATTATTGTCAGAAAGTTGTGCTTTAATAAATATTTTCTTAGAGAGTTCTCCATCAATCTGTAGATATAATGATTGGTCAAAATCCATATCTGCCTGATTCCCAACTGAAATGGCAAAACTTTTACTTCCAGAAATATTTAGATTGGATGAAGAAGAATATTCAGACTCTTTATGAGTGGGCCTTCTCGGTCTATAATCTTTCTTGTTAGAAGTTTTTTGTTTTTGAAATCTGTAAAACGAGTATTTTAAATCTTTTGGGAAAACCTTAAAAGTTATAATAATTTCTGTATCTGTTGGGTATCGTTTTAAGATTCTGATTTTCCCTTCTTTATAAAATATTTTGTAATCTATATCCTTTTTAATTGTATCATTTTGAACTATTACGGTTTCTGAATTTGCGATTATATTCTGAAAGCCAAGTTCGTAGAGTTCTTCGTTATCAAACTCAGTTTGGTAACGAGAGACTTGTATGACCTTTTTCTTATCTAAAAGAGAAAAATATTCTTGGGTGAATGCATTTGCAAAAGTCAGAAGTAAAATAATTAAGAATAGTAATTTTTTCATCTGAAAATCACTTTTTCTTTATCTCAATTCGGGATAAACCCGTCCCCAATTCAATTGGGGATACCCACCAGTCCCGATTTATCGCGACTCCGTCTCGGAGTTGGCGGGTAGCAACAGGTTTATCCTGTTGCTGCTTCTTTAAGCCACCTGAAATTTTCATGCTCCTTTGTGTCTGCTTGCTGACATGTGAGTTTCATATGTAAATAGCACACCCGTCTACGCTAAAGCTACTCCTGCCAGGCTGATTACACACCCCGCCCTCCGATTTCATCGGAGTCCACCCCTCTTATTAGAGGGGATTTCTGTAATTCCCCTCTAATAAGAGGGGATACGGCTTCAGCCGAGGGGTGTGTTATTTTCATTATTATTTGTCCCGCTAAAAAATCTTTTCTAACGGGGTGTATGTTTCATTATTTAATTGCACGCCAAAAAACAGTGATTAAAGAGGCTAAATAATCCAGAAAGATAGAAATTATATTTTTCTATATATATTTTAACCTTTCTCTTTTGGTATAACAATCGCCAAAACCAAATAGAGCAAAATCCCAAAACCAACAGAGCACAGCATGACTACAAAAAGAATCCTCACTAAACTGGAATCTATATTAAAATATTCAGCTAATCCACCGCACACGCCAAAAATAAATTTATCACTCTTGCTAAGATGTAGCCTTGCTTTTTCTTTATCCTTCTCTACTATCGCACCTTCAACAGCCCCATTCGGTTTTTTAGGAATAATTATAATAGCTACTAAATAAGAAAGCACACCTGCGCCACCTAATAAAGTCAACAAAACCCAGATAACTCTCACCAATGTAACATCAATATCAAAATATTCTGCTAATCCACTACATACTCCAGCGATCTTCTTACTTTTCAAATCACGATATAATTTCTTTTTAACATTCATGATTCATCTCTCTTTCTTTCTGATAATAAAATTATATTTCTTAAATCTTCAATATCTTTAGCTTTAAGCCAGTGCCTTTCAAAATCTGGCTGTTGAACAATCTGTGCAATTGACATCAAAGCCCGCAGATGAAAATTCCTTTCATCACGAGTTCCTATCAAAACAAAAACAGTATAAACAGGTGGTAAATCTAAAGAAAAAATAACACCTTCTTTGCATCTGGCTAATAAAATATCAAATTTATTGTTTCCCTCAATAATAATATGAGGAATTGCCATACCGGGTTGTAAAGCGGTTGTTGATTGTTCCTCTCTTTTAATCAAAAGGTCATACAGCATATCCGCATTAATATTTTGCCTTTTTGATAGATGCTCTGCAATAATCTTAAAGAATTCCTCCGCAGTCATTGACCTCTCTATATCCAATATCTCACATTTACTAATAAGTTTATCAAATCTATCTTCAATGATATTATCTCGCTCAACCAAAATGTCTTTTAACTCTTTTACAAGTGTGGTAGTTTTTATTTTTTTATCTGTAAGTCTCTCAACAATATGGATAAGTGCAGATTTCCTTTTGACTCTAAATCTTACATAAATCAAATACCAAAGAATGGAGAGAATAATAAAACAACCAGTAATAATAAGAGGAATTTTGCCCATTTCAAAAATCAAAAATCCATATATTATAATTGCAGCAATTTGTATCCAGGGATACAGAGGTGAATGAAATGAAGGGCGATATGTCTGAATTTTGCTTTCCCGCATCACAATAACAGAAGCATTTACATAGATGAACAAAATAATCTGCATAGTAGATGCGGCTTTTACAAGATTCTCAAGATTAAAAGAGGAAATCATAACAATCATAAAAATTCCAGTAAGAATAATAGATATATAAGGAGTACCGTATTTTTTACTTATCTTACCAAAGAATTCAGGCAATAAATGGTCTCTACTCATTGCAAGCGGAAATCTTGAAGCTGATAGAATTCCAGCATTTGCTGTAGAGAAGAATGCGAAAAGTGCAGCAATTGCCAAAATTATCATTCCAAAAGAACCCATAAATACACCTGCTCCATCTGAAATGGGTGTAAGCGTAGGCTTAAGTAAATTACCCCATTGTTCGGAAGTTAGAACCCCTACAGTTATAAAAATCACAATAATATAAAAAACAAGAACAATGAAGAAAGACAGAAACATTCCAAGTGGTAAATTCCTCTTTGGATTTTTTATCTCTTCAGCAACACTTGCTATTTTTGTAACCCCGGCAAAGGAAATGAAAACCAATCCAACTACCGGGATTATGGAGCTAAATCCTTGTGGCGAAAATGGTATATACTTCTCTAAATTTATATTTTTTATTCCAAAAGTACTGTAGATAAATAATATTCCTAAAAGGGATAATACTAAAATAATCTGTAACCTTCCTGTATGCTTAACGCTTTTCAGATTAAGAATTATAAATATTACACAAAATGCAACCGCGATGATTTTGATTTGTAGTTCTGTAATTTGTGGAAAAATCAGAATAGTAAATGCTCCAATTCCGATAAGGGCAAATGCACTTTTCAGTGCAAGACTAAACCAGGTTACAAAACCGCCCAATGTTCCTGCTGCCGGCCCCATACTTCTTTCAATGAAAAAATAGCTTCCACCAGCCCTGGGCATTGCTGTGCCAAGTTCTGCCTTTGATAGTAAACTGGGTATAAAAATAATCCCTGCAAAAAGATATGCAATTATTACTGCTGGCCCACATTTAGCGAATGCTATACCTGGCAAAACAAACAGCCCAGAGCTTATCATTGCTCCAGCTGCAATACAGAATACATCAAGAAGACCTAACTGCTTTTTTAATCCCATAATAGATATAGTTGAATTGGTTGAATTAGTTAAACTGGTTGAACTGGTTGAATTGGTTGAACTGGTTGAACTGGTTGAACTGGTTGAACTGGTTGAACTGGTTGAACTGGTTGAA
>JAYEOL010000056.1:34749-42644 GCA_034722995.1 Candidatus Cloacimonadota bacterium
TGGTTGAACTGGTTGAACTGGTTGAACTGGTTGAACTGGTTGAACTGGTTGAACTGGTTGAATTGGTTGAATTGGTTGGACCGATTCAACTATGAAAGTAGTATTAAAACCCAAGTATATCCTCTATTCCAGCCATTGCCTTAATAGTGTAAGAAATAAAATCCTCAAGTTCCATATCAAATTCAGAACAGGATTTAATCTGCTCGCGGTTTGCTCCTGCTGCAAATCTTTTGTCTTTGAATCTTCTCATAACAAACTTTGTATCTAAAGCAGAAATTTTCTTTTCTGGATGCATTAAAGCCGAAGCAACAATCAGTCCAGTTAGGGAATCTACTGCATAAAGAACTTTATCTATAAGTGATACTCTATCAATATGCCCCGAATGTGAACAGATAGCATTTAGAACCTCTTCATCAAGATTATACGGTTTCAGCATTTCTACAGAAGTGAAACCATGTTTTGAGAAATCATCTTTCGTTTTCTCATAATCTAAATCGTGAAGCAGACCAGCCAATCTCCATTTCTCTTTATCCTGATTAAAGTATAGCGCAAAGTGCTTCATCGTTGCTTCTACAGCAAGACAATGTCTCTGCAGATTTTTATTTTTTACATTTTTTTTAAGTAACTCAAAAGCTTGTGAGCGTTCCATATTTTATCCTCTTTTAACAAATCGGTTATTGTTTATCCCCGCGTTTGCTGGGATTGCGCTGCTCTTCCTACAACCGTATGACGATTCCTACCCTAAAACTACATTTATCTTTAATATCTTTTTCCCAAAGGTTAAATAAAAACATTTTTCAACATAGTCATACTTAGAAATGAAGTCTATATTTTGTTGAAAATCTTTTTGTGCAATCATTTTACCTTTTTCACCGGATATTATCAACATTCTATTTTTACTAACAGCAACATAATAGTTCTCTTCCAGCCTACCATCTCTGATATAATCAATAGCAATTATTTCCGGGGTTTGCTTTTCTATTTTAGAAATTTGAATTGGAACCTCTCTTTTCCATAACAAGTGACCTTTTGCCTTTTCTATCAAATATTGCATTCCTTGTTTATCTATCAGTAATATTTTCTCTTCTCGTAACAGTTTGATATTTATTATTGCGTTTTGAAATGATTTACTCCATTTAAGTTTATAACTGTTTTTCCGTATACAAGTAAAAGTTTTGTTGCTTACTAAATAAATATTATCTGAATCAAAAACTGGGTTTAAGGTGATATTAGCTGGTGTTGTCCACTCCCAATCTTGTTCAAGTTCTGGAGCGGGAATTTTTGGCAGTAAAGCACTGTAGTCAATAATTAATTTTTTCTTCTCTTCCAAAAATTCTTTGCCACTACTTAATGTCCCCTGTCCCCATTTCCTTCCAAAGAATACATAGAAACCAGCAATGATGATAACAATTACCAAAGCTATAGCAGATACCTTGGTAGTAATTCTGAATTTTTTTTTATAAGGTAATCTGCCAGAACCTTGTGAAATATCAATTTTTAATATAGGTTTCTGTTCACTTTCAATTAGCTGGAAAATTTGATTTTCAAAATCACTTTTTGTAGAGATATTTATATTAAACTCATCAGATAATTTAGCAGGCAAGACAACAATATTTGTATCTTTTATTATTTTTTTAACATAAGTCTTAATCTGAATTTCAGACTCTTTAATTCCTAAAATAGGAAGTTCATAATTTTCCTCATAGATTTTATTAATATCAAATCCAATATATTCTAACTTATCAGAATAAGATATAATGACAAGTCTTCCTAATTGAATTGCATAAACAATATCATTTCTAATAATAAGAATTACTGTTGAGATTTCAAATTTCTGATTTTCTCTGTTGAAAAATGCAGCAAGTCTCCAATGCATTTCCACGGCAGTCTTTCGTAGCCGCTCTTTTATTTCGTATCCATCCTGATAGAAGTATTCATTAAAAACTTGAACAAGCAAAGTTATTGCTTTTTCAGCAAGCATACCTTTTTCAGGGGTTTGGAAAACCAATGCCACTTTCTCTGAATTGGTTGGGAAAAAGTCTGTATGGATTAAATTTCCTTCTTCCAAAGAGAAATATCTTTCTATTTTAATGTTTTTCATCGTCCGAGGAGTCGTCATGGATTCATCCTTCGTCCCGATTTCATCGGGACTACGAAGAACGGACCACTCCATGACGAACTTAAAACCAGTGTAATTATCTCCTGAAAAATCCTAACGCTGCTTTAAATAAGATTTTATTATTCATTAGCATATTTGTATAAGAAGCATTTGCTAATGGACAAAAGCACTTTTCAGTTCTGATTTTATTTCTCTCTTCCTTCAATTTCGGGTTCCTAAACCATATCTTTTTGAAATTGTAATTACTATCCTTTATATTACCAATTACTTTTGCTAAGATACAACAGGGCCAAACATCCCCATTTGGAACAATTTGAACAGAAAGAATTCCTGCATAACATTTTATTATCTGTCGCTGTTCTTTTAAAATCTTTTTAACCATCTTATAGTATTCAATTCTAAATGTTTGAGTAATTTTATTCATACCTCTAAATTTTGTATTTTTAATTGTATATAACAAAAAATCAATTGCCTGTGAATACTTCATTAAAGATGGTGTGATGTCAGATTCCATAGTATCCAGTTCTACACGGTTTTCAGCAATTTCAGTTATATATGAATCAGGGTGAAAATCCATTAATGTGCCAGCTACTCGCTGAAAATCGTCAACATTAAACTTTGATATTACAGAATGGATTCCCACATTTACATTATCTGAATTTAGCTTTTGAAGAGCTTTAACAGTTCTTATTGCATAATCATAAGCATTTTTTACACCTCTTATTTCATCATCTTTTTCACCAATCTCATCTATAGAAACATTTATGACTATGTTGCTTTTGGGACAATTTTTTGCAATTCTATTTACAACTTTTGGAATCTCTTTATATAAAAGCCCATTGGTTGGGATGTTTATAATCTTTGGTTTTGAGTATTTATAAATAGCATAAACAATATCAAAGAGGTCCTTTCTTAAGAATGGTTCTCCGCCACTTATTGTTACCCAATATACTGACTTGCCAATTTTTTTGAAAATTTTGGCATACTCTTCAGAAGAAAGTTCTGGAGATTTTATTTTCCAGATATTACAGGTTCTACATCTTGAATTGCATCTATATGTGACGCTAACCGTATAATTAACAGGCAAGAGAAATTTAACAGCCCATTTCTTTGCAATTCTAAGTAAGATTAATTTCCAGAGTAGTATTATGTTTTTCATCAGAAAATCCTTTCACCACGAAGGTTCATCCTTCGCAGTAGCAGTCCTACTGCTACGGAGAATGGACACGAAGACACAAAGAAAAAAAATAGAAATATGGTAAATTCAACAACTCTTCCCGATAAATCGGGATTCATGCTCCTTTGTGTTCCCGACAAGTCGGGATTGACATGTGGGTTTCATATTTTTACACTTTCATCAAAAATTTCAATCAATTTACATTACCTTTGCTGGTTCCCCGATATTCATCGGGATAACTTGAACCATACAATTAGATGTCTGGTTCAGATAGCATATCTAAACCAGCGAAAGATTTTTTTTACTAATAAATTTATCTCTTCTTGATTTTTCATAAAATGCATTATTTATGTTGTTTTAATCGTTTAAATTTTTGGTGTCTATCGAGTGCTGAATTTATATCTTCTATTGAAATTTTTAGTTCATGAAACAAGTAAACTGTTAATATCAATCTTATTCTTTCACTTAAATCAAATAATTCTATAGGACTCTCTACAACATACTCCGATTTTTTATTAGAATGAACTAAAAAATCTCTAGTAACTTCAACTTTTTTTGAAAAATTCTCTTTATCAACGATAAAATCATTAAATATTTTATCAAAAGGTTTATTATTTAAAAGTTTATCAACTTTATATTTTATATCTTTTTTTATATTAAACTTTTGTTTAATAAATCCTTCTAATGAAAAGTATAAAGACAAAAAATACATATTTGGTTTAATAACAGATTCGTAAAATATTTCAAAAAATAGTTTAAAGACATTTTCAAATTTACTACTTAAGTCAAACCATATATTCAAACTATTTTCAAATTCATTTTCTAATTGAGGGAAAGAAAAAAGCATATAATCTGAGCGAATATTATCTCTTATTTTTGGCTTTAAAGACGATCTTTCATAAATTACAATTTCCTCATTCAATTTTTCATTACCATATGCTTTATAACTTTTTTTTTCAATAGGATACCCAATTACTAAAATCAAAAATTTTTTTAGTATATTAATATTTTTTTTATACCAATAAAAGTTTTGAGGTTGTTCAGAAGTTAATATAAATTTAGAAGAATATTGAAAATTAATATTTTGTATAGTTGCATTTACTTTTTCACATATATATGTAATTTGTAAAATTGAGTTGATTGACTTTATTTTTACTTCATAATTTTCTGGTGGAGTATAACTTATTAAATATTTTTCTAATTTGTAACCCTCTTTATATTTTACTTTATCCAGTAGAGGTTTTTGAGATAGCCAATCCTCAAGATAAGTAAAATTTATACTTACTGATGAAAATTTTATATCTCGTTTTTGTTTAAAGTGTTTCCCAACAAATACATATCTAACACTTAAATTTGTGCCTTTAAAAAATGGTTCAAAGTCACTAATCTCATTTGTTTGAAATAAAGTGATATAATTACCATCAATATCTTGTCCTAAAATTATTTCATAACTTTTTAATCCAAAATCTTTAATGGTTTTAAAAGAACCAAATAATTCTAATATAATACTATTAGGGTATACCTTCAATATACCAGGAACTTTTGGGGTTTCATTATTGGGTAACCACCAATAACCTTTAATTATAAAATTTTCAAATATCATTAATTTCCCTGTTTTCTAACAAATCCTATTATAACCGCCATAAATTTAATGCATTATTTTCCTTAAATTTAAATACGAACAATTTATTCAACATTTCCTTCATCATCTGTCTTGATAAGCCATACATCATAGTCATATGTTGATTTTGTAGAACCTGTTATGATAAAACCACCGTCATTAGTCTGAGATACTGATTTGCCATAATCAATATAACTTCCGCTAAAGGTTTTGTCCCATTCTTCATTGCCAATTGCATCTGTCTTTATAAGCCAAATATCACTTCCACTTGCTTCTTGTAATCCTGTAGAACCGATTATGATAAAACCACCATCATTAGTCTGAGATACTGACTCGCCCTCATCTTTAGAATTCCCATCAAAGGTTCTATTCCATTCTTCATTCCCATTTTCATTTGTCTTGATAAGCCATACATCATGACCATATGAAGCTGTCCAACCTGTTATTATAAAACCACCATCCACAGTCTGGGATACTGAATTGCCACAATCACAACAATCACCACCAAAGGTTTTATTCCATTCTTCATTACCATTTGCATCAGTCTTTATAAGCCAAACATCATAACCATATGAAGCTGTAGAACCTGTTATTATAAAACCGCCGTCATCAGTCTGAGATACTGACTCGCCTCTATCATCTGAGCTTCCGCCAAATGTTCTGTTCCATTCCTCATTACCATTTACATCAGTCTTTATAAGCCATACATCATAACCACCTGCTCCGTAGGATTGTGTCCATCCTGTTATTATATAACCGCCATCTTCAGTGTAAGATACTGATTGACCACTATCCCAGTCAATTCCACCAAAAGTTTTATTCCATTCTTCATCGCCAAGTGCATCAGTCTTTATCAACCATACATCATAACCACCTGCTCCGTATGAGGATGTCCTACCTGTTATTATAAAACCTTCATCATCTGTCTGAGACACTGAATAGCCCTCATCTGTATTACTTCCACCAAAAGTTTTATTCCATTCTTCATTGCCAAGTGCATCTGTCTTTATAAGCCATATATCATTTCTACCTGCACCATATGACTTTGTCCAACCTGTTATTATAAAACCACCATCATAAGTCTGAGATACTGAACTGCCGCCATCAGAAGAACTTCCACCAAAGGTTTTTTTGAATGTGTTAAATACTTCCATCTCTGATTTAGAAGAAATATTATTTTCGTAAAATGCATAAATTTTGTAACAATAATAAATATTATTACAAAAGTCTACATTTTCATCTATCCATTCTGTAGTATTTTCATCAAGGATTGTATATTCAATTTGCCAGTCTCCATCTAATACTTTTTTATCAATTTTAAATCCCTCTTCACCAATACTATTATCATTCCAGGTTAATTTAACTGAATTGACAGATAATATTTCATATTGCAGGTTTGAAGGCGCTGGAAACACAATATTACTGTTTGATTCAATTTTGGTAGAGTTGTATTCTTCATAATATCCATAAACTCTATAATAAACAACTTCATAATTCCTTCCAACAGTAGAATCAGTCCATGTAGTAATATTGGAATCAACATAACCTAATTCATTTACCCATTCTTCATCATCAATTTTTCTATCAATCTTATATCCTTGTTCAAAAATACTATTGTCATCCCAATCTAATTTGAAAGTATGTACATTTAATTGTTCTATTTGTAAATTTGTCGGTGCAGGTAAACTATTTATATCGGCTTCAATATAACCCGAATGGTCATCTCCGATATAAGCACAGAGTTTATAATAATTAATAATTCCTGGAATTACATTTTGGTCTGTCCATTCTTCTGTATCTGCTGGAATATTTGTAGAATCCCAATCATTACCTTCTTCTTTTTTATAAACACAAAAACCATCTTCATTTTCGCAGTTATCCTTCCATGTAAGTTTAATAGAAGTTGCGGAAATAGGTTCTATTTGTAAATTGGAGGGTGCTGGTAAAAATGGGATAAAATAATTTTGTGTGGAATCAGAATAAGAATTTCCACAAACCGCAAAAACTTTGTAATAGCAAGTATCGTATAAAGATGGATTATAATCAATATAACTTGTAGTGTCTGGTTCAAGTAATTTATAGTTCTCCTGCCAATCTGCGTCACCAATTTTTCTATCAACGCGGAAATTAAGTTCACCAATGCTATTATCTTGCCATATTAGTTTTATACTATCTTGAGCAATTTGTTCTAATTGTAGATTTGTCGGAGCAGCTATTTCTCCAAACCAGCCGGCTGGAATGGAATAATCAGAATAATCGTTTCCATCAAATGCTCTTACTCTGTATGAATAAACTGTATCTGAAGTTGTATGAATTACATCTGGAAACGAAGTGATATTAGCTTCAACTTCATCAAAAATATCTTGCCAGTTAAATGTTCCTACTTTTCGTGAAATAAGAAATTTTGTTTCATTAGTAGAATTATCTGTCCAAGAAAGTTGAATTTTGTTATTTTCAACTAAAGTAATTTCCAAATTAGCTGGTGCTAATAATTGTTCTTCTGGTGAGGTGGTCTTTTTTGAGCAGAATGTAAGTATAAAAGCAAATGCAACAATAATTGCAATAAGTAATATTTTTCTCCACATTTTATCGGGATTAATATTTTGTTTCATCATTTTTACCTTCCTCTTGTTTTATTTTATATGCCAAAAATTAATTTCACTTCCTTTCTGGCTACGGCTTGCTCTACCAAAACGAGTGTCATTCCCGATCCAATCGGGAATCCAGTAAAATACTTACCCTCACGAAAGTGGGAAAAGGATTTTGGATTCCGCATCAAGTGCGGAATGACAATACAATAGTATTTTGCATAACAAATTTTACATAAATTAATTTCATAACCTCTATTCAGTCTAGCAAACTTAAGTCATCCCGATGCATTGAGATAAGTCAAGTTTTACAATTTATGTACATACACTAATTTTTCATCGCATCAAAACCATTTTCCTAATTTTTGTATACTTTTCAGCTTTCAGTCT
>JAYEOL010000057.1 GCA_034722995.1 Candidatus Cloacimonadota bacterium
GTAATGAGAAACCTATTATCACCATCAGAGGTAGATACATTGGAAATCTGGCTTAAATTCAGGTCAAAATTGCTTTCCCCTTCTGCATTTTTTTCTGTGTATGGGTTGTTATCTAAAAGGACACAATGACAGGTCGGAAGTGCATCGGTGCAGTCTGCACTAATTATGTATGTATTTTCACGCCAGATTTTGTAATTTGGTTCTACAAAATTATCCTCTAAAAGTGCAGTATCTAAAATTTCCAATGCAATAAGGTCGCAATTCTTTACCCCAACAATGATTCGTTTTTTTGCATTGGCTGATGGTGGAAGCACCATCTCGGACGGTAAATAAAATAATGTTTTAATGGGGTCAATAGTTCTATATTTACTTATAATAAAATTTGTATCTCCTGAAAATTTCCTATATGATAAATTATCTTTATCAAATTCTGTTTCATAAGGCATAAAAATATCAAAATCATTCATTAGATTTTCAAAGAACTTATTTAAATCAGACTTTGAAACAATCATCTTCTTTCCTTTCTCTGTCCAGAAATAAAATATAATCTAAACTATAATCCAGTATAGAAATTCAGATTCTTTGTTAGAACGGAAAACGGTTGCAGAATTTTGTGTGTCAAGTTTTTCTTTTTTGGCTAAATTCAAAATTCTTAAATTGTTTGTAACTTGACAACAAAAAATGGAATGAAAATTTTCACTTAAAATAAATACGGAGGATGTGAATGAATTTAACGGACATACTATTTATCATAGCTCCAATTGGTTCAGCTCTTGCACTGGTATTTGCCTATATTTTCTTTATTAATATGAAACAAAAGGACCCCGGCAATAAGACTATGCAGGAGATTGCGCATTATGTAAAAGAGGGCGCAAAAGCATATATTAAAAGGCAATACAAGGTAGTGGCATTGTTTTTTTTATTTGCTTTTATCTTTTTCTTCATATTAGCATTTGTCTTACATGTCCAGAGCAAATGGACACCTTTCGCCTTTTTAACAGGTGGCTTTTTTAGTGGATTAGCTGGTTATCTCGGTATGATGACTGCGACAACAGCAAGCAATAGAACTACTGAAGGTGCAAGACATTCACTTAACCAGGCATTACAGATTGCATTCCGTAGTGGCGCTGTTATGGGTTTGGTTGTTGTTGGCCTTGGTCTGCTTGATATATCTATCTGGTTTACTGTTTTAAAATATATAGTAAAAGTCCCAAGTCTAAATGAAATAACAACTGTAATGCTAACATTTGGAATGGGTGCATCATCACAAGCATTATTTGCTCGTGTTGGTGGCGGAATATTCACAAAAGCTGCTGATGTTGGTGCAGACCTTGTCGGCAAAGTAGAAGCGGGTATTCCAGAAGATGACCCTAGAAATCCAGCTACAATTGCTGATAATGTCGGTGATAATGTCGGTGATGTCGCTGGAATGGGTGCTGATCTATATGAATCATATTGTGGTTCTATTCTTGCCACTGCAGCTCTTGGTGCATCTGCTTTTGCACATACAGGTTTACAAATTAATTCAGTAATTTTACCAATGCTTATTGCAGGTATAGGAATTATACTCTCAATTATTGGTATCTTCCTTGTTAGGACTAAAGAGAATGCCAGCCAAAAAGGTTTATTAAAGGCTTTGGGCTTGGGCGTTAACACATCATCTTTTCTAATCTTAATTATATCTGCAGTTGTAGTAAATATATTATTAAAAGGAAATAATCTTGTTAATCCCTGGGGAGTTTGGGGCTCAATTGTTGCTGGTCTTATTGCAGGTGTTCTGATAGGAAAATCCTCAGAATATTACACTTCTGCGGATTTCAAACCAACAAAGGGAATTGCTAAACAGTCATTAACTGGACCTGCAACAGTGATAATAGATGGATTAGCTGTTGGTATGCAGTCCGTAGGTTTTCCTGTGATTGTGGTTGCTTTGGGGATATTGCTTGCTTTTGGCTTTTCCGGCGGATTTAATAACATTTCCACAGGATTATATGGAATAGGTATTGCCGCAGTTGGGATGCTTTCCACACTGGGAATTACTTTAGCAACAGATGCGTATGGTCCTATCGCTGATAATGCTGGTGGCAATGCAGAAATGAGCAAACTAGGTCCTAAAGTTAGAAAGCGAACTGATGCTCTTGACTCTCTTGGCAATACTACTGCTGCGACAGGAAAAGGTTTTGCTATTGGTTCCGCAGCACTCACTGCTATGGCATTATTAGCTGCTTATATTGAAGAGGTAAAAATAGGAATAATCCGAATAATTGACCATATAGGGCATTTTACAATCGGCACAATAAATGTTACAAAAGAGATGATAGAACATGCAGACATAAATTGGTTTATGGACACATATAATGTTACACTTATGAATCCAAAAGTCATTATTGGAATTTTCTTTGGTGCAATGTTAACTTTTGTATTCTGCTCAATGACAAGTAAAGCAGTCGGGCGTGCAGCAGGTAAGATGGTTGATGAGGTTCGTAGGCAATTCCGTACAATAAAAGGTATAATGGATGGAACAGGGAAACCTGATTATGCATCCTGTGTTTTAATTTCAACGAAGGCGGCTCAGCATGAAATGATTCCTCCTTCTCTGATGGCTATTATTGTTCCTATTTTAGTCGGATTATTTCTCGGAGTAGCTGGAGTTATGGGACTTTTAGCAGGAGGCTTAACCACAGGATTTTCTCTTGCAATTATGCTAAATAATGCTGGCGGGGCCTGGGATAATGCAAAGAAATATATTGAAACTGGAAATTATGGGGGAAAAGGCTCTGATGCTCACAAAGCAAGTATTGTTGGCGATACTGTTGGAGACCCTTGCAAAGACACCTCTGGACCATCACTCAATATTCTTATAAAATTGATGAGTATGGTAAGTATCGTTGTGGCAGGACTTACGGTTGCGTATTCACCTTATATTCAAAAATTCCTGGGGATTTTTTAAAAAAATTACTTGACAAATTTCGGCATAGATATTCTTTTTGTTTATGCCTTTTTTATTTAACTATTAGGAATAATTATGAGACACAAAATATATACAAGAAACGATATCACTATTTCTATGTTAAATTTAAGGTAAAATATAAATTGGGGGACAAAATGAAACATATAGCTTTTACTTTAATATTTACTTTGATTTTATTTTCACAACTCGTTGGGAATCCCGTTATACCTATTTTAATAAGTGAAATATATTTTGAAGAAGATGAATGGACAATTGAATTATCAGATTACTATGGTTTTTTTGAAACTTTAGATAATTTATACTTTGCGACATCATCTGATACTGCCCAGTTCAAAAGTGGAATTTTTCTATATGAGAATATCCCAATCATAGTGAATCAAGATAGCATGCTAACATTTTTGAGCATTAATAAAAATGGAGATTTTCTTCAGGTTGGAGAAGAATACGATGGTGAATGGTTCGATGTATGCTTGCCGGTTTATTTTGGCGATTATCCTGATTCTTGGGTAAATGCTCCCTATGAAGGTCAGTCGCTTGCAAGAGTAATTTTTGAAATCTATAATCCTCCTTGGTCTGATATCTATTTCTATTTGGTTAAAGATAATATTCCATCTTTGGGTTATAATCCATATCAAGCAAATACCGTAGGAGCCTTCTCTGGTTATGTATTTGATCAACAACAAAATCCGATTTCAAATGCACAAATCCATTATTTTTATTGTTGTGATGATATTTATACAAACCAAAATGGATATTTTGAAAATAATTATATGTATGGAATAAATTATAATGTAACAATTTATGTAGATGATATTGCTATGATGGACACCTTAATTACCATTGAACCAGATTCCACAACCTATTGTGAATTCTATATTGATATCTATTCAGTTGATAAAGAACAATTACAAAGGAGCAAAATCATCTTAAGTAACTACCCGAATCCATTCATTAAATCAACAACAATTTCTTTTTCAGCCACCAGTCTTCTCCGCCAGCTGGCGGATACGCCCGGGCAGGCTAAGATAAATATTTATAATATCAAAGGGCAATTAGTAAAACAATTGTCAATAGACAATCGTCAATCGTCAATTGAATGGGATGGAAAAAACGAAAGTGATGTTTTGCAACCTCCCGGATTCTATTTCTATTCATTAGAAATTGATGGCAAAAAAGTTAAAACTAATAAAATGATTATGGTTAGATAAAACCAACCTTTAACTTTTATCATTTAATGACGGGGTGATAAAATGAAACATAAAACCTTTGCTTTATTATTTATTCTACTTTTATTTTCAGAACTTAATGGAAATGTTGTTTTTCCAGGTGCCTATATTGAAGAAATCTACTTTGATGGTGATTATTGGACTATTGAACTATTAAATATCTTTGTACAAGAAGAAACACTTGATAATTGTAAGATAGCTTCTTCTTCTGACACATCTCTATTTAATCCCGGAATTTACTTTCCCTTATTTGGGTATACTCTCATCACTCAAGATAGTTTGCAATCTCAGCTTAACATTAATAAAAACGGAGATATGATTGCTACTTATTATCCGTATAATGACCTTGTGGACAGACGATATTTTGGAGATTATATAAATTCAATCATTAATTCACCATTTAGTGGACAATCACTTGCCAGAATAACAATATCTGATACTGCTACTGGAATGTCTGGAAAAGTTTTAACAAAGGACAATAGTCCTACTTTGGGGATACCAAACGATACAACTGGAACCCAGGGAACCTTTTGTGGATATGTTTTCGATAATCAAAATAATCCAATTATAGGTACTGAAATCCAGTTCTATAGACAATACAATGTTCAAAATCTTTTCCCTATTATTAATACTAACAGCTATGGCTATTTTTCGCAACGAATGTTTTCTTTAAATTATGATGTTTTTATACTGGTAGATGGCTCTGTTCTAATGGATACCACCATAACCATTGAACCAGATTCCACAACCTATTGTGAATTCTATATTGATCTAACATCAGTAGATGAAGAAATAAAAAAATATAATCAAATCATATTAAATAATTATCCGAATCCATTCATTGAATCAACAACAATTTCTTTTTCAGCCACCAGTCTTCTCCGCCAGCTGGCGGATACGCCCGGGCAGGCTAAGATAAATATTTATAATATCAAAGGGCAATTAGTAAAACAATTGTCAATAGACAATCGTCAATCGTCAATTGAATGGGATGGGAAAAGCGAGGAAGGTATTTTACAACCACCTGGATTCTATTTCTATTCATTAGAAATTGATGGCAAAAAAGTCAAAACTAATAAAATGATTATGGTTAGATGAAGATTGCTTCTGTTTTCCTTATACTTCTATTTTTCACCATTAATATTTACTGCTATTCTTTAGAATTTATCAGGGAAGACCTCTCCTTTACAATTCAAGATTCATTTTTTTGTGTAGATGGTATTTATTATATCTGCAATGTAACTGACAAAGCTGTAAACAATATTCTATATTACCCATTCCCAACTGATAGTTTGTACGGAGTTGTTGATTCGGTTTTGATATATAATCTAACTGATACTATACCTATAAAATTAATAAAAAGAAAAGAAAATGGGTTCTCTTTCAAGATAAGCCTTGAACCTTTCCGAGTTGCTAAATACAAGATTTTTTACAGACAAAAGCTTTACGGAAATAAAGCAGAATACATATTAACAACCACAAAATATTGGGGGAAACCATTACAAACAGCTAATTTCCAACTTGAAATTCCAAAAAATATTAAAATTGATTCGCTCTCTTATAAACCCGATTCATGTTATGTTAACCAAAATAAAAAATATTATTTCTGGCAGAAGAATAATTTTATGCCTAACAAAAATTTTATCATATTATTTGACAAAAAAATTATTAACTCAGTAAATACCAAATAAGTAATTAATAACTTGGAGGAAAGAAAAATGGCAGAAAAAGAAGCAAAAGTCTTCAAATTCAAAGACATCTTTAAAGCTTGGAATCACAGTTGGAGATTCCATCGTTTGTTCATATCTGCATTAGCTTTAATCATCTCTGCACTTATAGGATACTTTCTTATTAGACCACCATTTTGCAAACCTATTGTAATTCCCGAGGCTTCAGGTGCTATTATTTCATTCTTGTCATTCAGAAATATACTT
Organism: Candidatus Cloacimonadota bacterium; assembly: GCA_034722995.1. Classification (NCBI taxonomy): domain Bacteria; kingdom Pseudomonadati; phylum Candidatus Cloacimonadota; species Candidatus Cloacimonadota bacterium. The sequence continues at coordinate 6,132 of JAYEOL010000057.1, forward strand.
GCTGTTGTTCTAATCTCGTTCATATTTTTCATAGCCAAAATGTGCATTGCATATTCAATCCGTAGAGAAGCAGTAGACGATGAGATATTTGTCGGATGGAATGATGTTGGAAAATTCTTAGGCAAACATATCAAAACATTTGTGTTTTTCATTATTGGCTGGATAGTTATTTTCGTACTAATTGCTCTTGGTCAGCTGTTCTTCTATGCTATTGGTGCCATCCCCTATGTGGGCTCCTTATGGCTTTCAATTATGTATTTAATTCCACTCGCAATATCAATATTCTTAATGCTAACCTTCGTGGTTTTGTTATTTGCAGATACCTATGGTGCAGTTATAATTGGTGTGGAACAGAAATCAGCAATGGACAGCATCATTGACTTATTTCATTTAATCAAAGACCATGGCGTTTATATCGTAGTATGTGAATTTCTCTCTACGATTGTGGGTGCGATTGCTTTTGCATTTGTTCTTGCAATTATGCAAGGTGCGGTTGCTTTTACCAATTTTGGAGCCAAACTAATTATGGGTGGAGAATTCATAAAAATTACTTTGCCAAGATTTTTTGAATTCCTGAATACACTATTCCCGGGACTTGGAATGTATTTTGGTGCAGGTGGATATTACACAATTCCTGGATTTATAATCAGTCTATGCTTGATATTCGTTGGGGGTATAGGCTTTTCATATTTCTTCACTTATATGAGTTCTGCGGAAACCTTTATTTACCTCTCCTCTCAGGATAAATTCTATCCTAAGAAAGAAGAGGAAGTAGCGGAAAAACCTGCTGAAGAAGAAAAAGAGAAAAGGGAAGAAGAGACCAAAGAAGAACCTGAAAAAGTAGAGACTAAGGAGAAAGAGAAAGAAGAATAATAAAATTAGGAAGTTAAAAGAGAAGCGGCCAATAGCAAGAAGGTACATATTCAACAACTTTTTTGGTTAGAGCAATATGAAGAAACCGGAAGAGGAGAAAGTTGCCTTGTAGCCGGATTTACAAATGCTGGGAAACCGATTCATGTGGTTTGTGGAACAAGAGGTGAATTATTAGTTTTCATTACCGTTTATATTCCACGTCTTCCAAAATTTAAGGCGCCTTATGAAAGGAGTAAAGATGGAAAGAGTTTGTAATTTTTGTGGAAATATAAATTTTAGAAGCACACATATTCAGTATATTTACAGACACAATGGACAGTTTTTAATTGTAGATAATGTCCCTTGTGAGGAATGTGAATATTGTGGAGAGCAATACTTTAAAGCTGAAGTACTAAAAAAAATTGAGAGGGATTTTGTAGATATTTATTCTAATAGAAAAAAATTGAAGAAGCAAATTGAGGTCCCGGTAGAGGAGTTTGCTACATTGTAATAGATTGAACTTCAGCTAACTGCATGTTTCTTGCAATTATTTGTTTTAAGTATGTGGGAAAAATCACAAAATTATTGAAGATAACGAAGAGTCAGAATAGAAGAAATAAATAAAAACTGAATTAACTTGAAAAAGAAAGGAAATAAAAATGGTTGGTTACAAAGACTTAGGATTCGTAAATACAAAAAAGATGTTTGCCAAAGCTATGGCTGAAGGTTATGCAATTCCTGCATACAATTTCAATAATATGGAACAGTTGCAGGCAATTATTACTGCTTGCGTTGAGACTGCATCTCCAGTGATATTACAAATTTCAAAAGGAGCCAGAGAATATGCTAATCAAACAATGCTTCAGTATATGGCACAGGGTGCAATTGAAATGATGAAGACATTGGGTAAGCCTGTTCCGATAGCACTTCATCTTGACCATGGGGATAGTTTTGAACTTTGCAAAAGTTGTATTGAATCTGGCTTTTCTTCTGTTATGATTGATGGCTCTGCTCTTCCTTATGAAGAAAATGTTGCTCTAACAAAAAAAGTTGTTGATTATGCTCATAAATATGAAATTTCTGTAGAAGGTGAACTTGGAGTGCTTGCTGGAATAGAAGAGGAAATTTCAGCAGAAAAGTCACATTATACTAACCCAGAGGATGTTGAAGATTTTGTGAACAAGACAGGTGTTGATTCACTTGCTATTTCCATTGGCACTTCTCATGGTGCATACAAATTCAAAGTTAAACCTGGAGAACAAATTCCTCCACTCCGCTTTGATATTTTAGAAGAAATTGAAAAAAGAATTCCAGGGTTTCCAATTGTGCTTCACGGTTCATCTTCAGTCATTCCTGAATATATTGACTTAATCAATCAATATGGTGGAAATATGAAAGGAGCTGCTGGTGTACCAGAAGAACAACTCAGAAAAGCTACCAAATCTGCTGTTTGTAAAATTAATATTGATTCAGACGGTCGTCTGGCAATGACCGCAAAAGTAAGAGAATTTCTCGCAAACAATCCCTCTGTATTTGACCCAAGAAAATATTTGGGTCCAGCTCGTGCAGAACTAATTGAGATGTATAAGCATAAAAATATACATGTGCTTGGTTCTGCTGGGAAGGCATAAACAAAAATTGAACAAGATATTTTTTGCAAAGCTTGACAGAAATAATTTAAATAAAAAGTTTATTGCATTATTTCTTGGATTCAAAGCTGAATATTAATCTGGTAAAAAAGTATGTTTATATGTCAATGTCTTGGATAGGTAAAGAACAACTATTATATTAATGTATTTGGTAGGTAAAAAACTGAAAATAAAAAAATTAAATAGGAGGAAAAATGAAACGAATTAGTATTATTATTGTTGTGATGATATTTTGTGCTTCTTTGTTAGTTGCCCAAGGAATAACAGGCAAAGGTATTAAAGCAGGTTTGAACATTGCAACTTTAACTGGAGATGATGTTTCAGATGATATGGAAAGTATATTCAGATTTGCAATTGGTGGTTTTTTAACCTATAGTATTAATGAAATGTTTGCCATTCAACCAGAAGTTTATTATTCTATGCAGGGAGCAAAATTGGAAGAAGGAGATGAAAAGACGACTTGCAAATATGATTATATTCAAGTTCCTGTTTTAGTAAAAGTTAATATTCCGATAGAAAGTTCACTTAGACCAAACATTTTCTTGGGACCTGCTTTAGGGATAAATTTAAGTGCAAAATATAAATATGAAAATGCAGTAGAAGTTGAGGATGACATTGAAGATGTAAAAACTATGGATTTGGGATTAGTTTTTGGTGCTGGGGTTAATATTGGTCCTGCGACTATTGATGCTCGTTATAATTTAGGTTTAACAACTACCGATGATTCTGAAGATGAATTTGATGTAAAGAATTCAGTTATTTCAATAATGTTAGGTTATTCTTTCTAATTACTTTCTATGATATAAGATGGGTTAGATTTAACCAATAAGTTTGGAATTGGTTATAACTTTGTTTTCTGAATATTAAAATTGTTAACAAATTTTAATATCTAAGCGTCACATTTCAATTTGTGGCGCTTTTTTCATTGATATTTCTTCTTTGTTCTGTAACTACTTAAAAATATATCAAAAATTTCTACAAATAAATTACGAAAAAAACTAAATAGGGTCTACTAATTCACTAAGAATTCTTAATCTTCTGAAAACTTCCCCACCTGAAAAATATATATTTCTATATCTTTATCAAGATATGCATCCTTTGGCAAAAACGCCTTGTGGCTGCAAAGATTTTCTAAAAAGGTTTTCTTATCCCAGCCGGTTTCCTCTGCAACCTGTGGGAGAAATACTCCTGTCCGCATACCTTTTTTTACATAAACACCATCTCTACCCATCTTTATTTCATCAATACTCTTAACCCTCTTCATTGGAGTAAGCACAGAAATTTCAATAGAAATGTCTTTTAGTTCATTTCTCTTAACTGGATTAAAACGATAATCCTGAAATGCAGCAGACACAGCCATTTCTGCAACAGCTTGGTAAAGAGGCATCTGAGCCATCAACTGACCAATACATCCTCGCAAATTATGATTTCTAGTTAAAGTAACAAAAACTGCCCTATCCTCGTTCAAAATCTTGGATTCTGGTTTTTCGGGTTTTATTATTTCTTTATTATCCAGATAATATTCAATACTGCGTCTTGCTAAATTTAGGAGATATTCTTTATCAGATGGAGATAATTTTGCTTTCTGCGTCTTTTGGGTTTTAGAAAAAACAATTGAGGAATATCCAACCACCCTTGTAGAGATTGTGTCTCCCATTGCATCACCAGAATTTGCATATTTCAGTAAGACTGCTTGAGCACATTCAAAGTGCTGCAAAACCTTTGTGAATACATAAAAACCAAAGTAGCCACACAATTCAGATTTTCTGGAGAAAATGTCCTGCTGCAAAGTATCCCACTTTCTTTTCAATATAAGGTCA
>JAYEOL010000058.1:0-6221 GCA_034722995.1 Candidatus Cloacimonadota bacterium
CCCGCCTACCGAAGTGAAACGGCGGGCAGGCAAATGTCAAATCATGCCAAAACAAAATCTCCGAAGACTAATCCTTTTATATTTGGTATTTGATATTTGTCCCGACAAGTCGGGATTATTAGAAATTAGAAATTTGTAATTAGTCATTTAAATAACATTTATAAAAAGTCTCAAGGCAGAATAAAAATTTCTTGCCAAAAATTACTGCTCCCTCGAGTCGTCGTCGCAAGCTCTTTACGACTCGAAAAGTCAGTTTACCCCGTGAGATAGTAAACATCTAACGGGGTTTACGGATAGACATTAAATTATATTTTTCTAAGTAATTAGATTCAACACATAGTAGATAAGCTGTGCTCCGAATATGACAAGAACCGCTCCACAAACCACCTGAAAGGTTTTAAGAAGTTTCTCTCTCCTGCGGAGTTTTTCTGGAATGATACCCATTAAACTCCCCAAAACTATAGGAGCAACTGCTGTCCCAATTGCAAATAACGAAGCATACAATATACCAGTTAAGACAGAATTTTCTGCCATACAGGCAATATAAGTGAGGATTGCTACATAGGGAACACATGGAGCAATGCCCATTAAAAAACCAAACAGAAACATACTTGTAGTGCCTTTGTTTAATATCCTTTTCCCAATATGTAGATTGAAACCCTTGCCTAAAATTATAAGGGCTCCTATTATTATCATAAAGAATCCTGGAATTAAATAGAGCCAACCTGACTTTTGTGGTGGGAAAAGTCTGTTAATAGAACTAAAAGCTATAGTTGCGATTCCACCTAAAATAGCAAGTGCTAAAAGTCTGCCCACAGAAAATAGCAATCCTACTTTTAAGCCATCTTTCCAGCTTTTCTTTGCTCCCCCAATATAAGGCAAAAGCAGTGGAGCAGTATAAGCAAGGCAAGGACCCCAACCCATAGTAAACCCGGCAGCAAGTAATTTTACCCCGTTAGATAATAAACTCTCATTCATCTTCTTAATTTCTTTTATACTGATAAACAAAATCTAAGTTTTTTATAGCAACTACCGATATTTATCTAACGGGGTAAAATTAGAAAGCATCTTTTATTTTAATTTTTTTTCCTGCACCTACAAGAACGAAGTCTTTGCCATAGGCTTTCTTAAACTCTTTTCTAGCAAGATCGCCTGAGCAATGGCAGGGAGCCACTTTCTCAACCCCTTCTTTTCTAACCCCATTAATAATTCCTTTTATCTGCCAGGCATTCATCCAGCATAAATGAAAACCACCTAATACTAAATAGGTTTCTGTCTTAAGCATCTTTTTTGCTCTTTTAACTATATCTACAACTCCAGGATGGGCACAACCTGTAATTATCACTAACCCTTTAGAGGTTTTTATTATAAGAGATTGTTCCTTTATCCAAAATCCAAGTTCTCCTGTAGAGTAGGCATTCTTGCAGATTTCAATTGACTTATGGACTTCAATTAATTTGGCACCTGAATTATTTACTTCATCTTTTACACTCTGAGGTAGGGACTTCGGCATATAAACAGTAACTTCAGGATTTTTTGCTAAAAAATCGGGAAGCCCACCAATATGATCATAATGAACATGAGAAAGAAGTATTACATCTACCGAATCCGGGTCAATCTTGAGTTTTTTCATATTCCTAAGGAGGACAGAACCTTCACCACCCACATCAAAAAGAATAGTTTTTTCAAGCCCTTCTACAAAGCAGGAAAAACCCCATCTTGTTTCCAATTCTTTATTATATGGATTATTATCATAGACTATAGTAAGAGTCAGGTCCTTTGCAACTGCCAAAGGTGTAAATAATACCGTAAGTCCTATTAGAAATATTAAAAAGAATTTTGGTATTAGTGTCAAGTCAAGCATTAAATGGCGTATCCCCCAAAGAGGGTTTGGCTTGTTATTGCGTTCCCAATCAGGGGATTGGGAACGAGAACACTGTTGACTTGACATTAGTATAAGCCCTAACTTTTTTCCCCAAGCTCTTTTATGAATCATAGGCCAGGAAGTTTGGATTAGTTGTTTAAGTTTCATCTGAAAATACTTTATAACCACAGAGGTTCATCCTTCGCAGTAGCAGTCCTACTGCTACGGAGAATGGACACAATCCCCCGCATCCGCGGGGACACAGATGTAAATGTAAAACTACGAATTACAAGTACATTGCAACGATCCTAACACCATTTATAATAGTGTTTTAATAAACAGTCCGCCAGACCCGATTCTATCGGGACTCCGTCTCGGAGCTGGCGTATCAAATCCTGTTAGATCAGATGGCAACTCTGTATACTTGATTATTTTCATTCTCCTTTGCGTCACGGTTTGTTTTCGGGACATGAATGTTTCATATTATTTACTAATCGATCCTTCACACATTCCTCATCTGAGGAAAGAATATTACATCTTTTATTGAATGCGAATTAGTAAAAAGCATAACAATCCTATCCACACCCAAGCCAAGTCCACCTGTTGGAGGCATTCCGTATTCCATTGCTTCCAAGAAATCTTCATCAACTTGATTTGCAGAAAGGTCTCCTAATTTTCTTTTTTTAGCCTGGTCTTCTAATCTTGCTCTCTGGTCAATAGGGTCATTCAATTCTGTAAATGCATTTCCAATTTCCAATCCACCTATAAATACTTCAAACCGCTCAACTATTTGCGGATTGTCTGGTCTTGATTTTGCTAATGGAGAAATTTCCTTTGGATAATCTATTACAAAAGTTGGCTGAATTAAATTTGGCTCAACAACTTGCTTGAAAATCTCATCAATCACTTTTCCATAAGTTTTTGTCTCTAATTCAATTTCATGCTCTTTACAAAATTTCAACATTTCCTCAAGGCTCAATTTCTCAATATCAATATTAGCATATTCTTTTATTAATGAAGTTATAGAGACTCTTTTCCACGGCTTGGTCAAATCAATTTTGTTTCCATCGTATTCAAATTTCATCCCGATTGTATCGGGACAAATTTCAACTGCAATCTCTGTTAGCATTTCTTCAACCAAATTCATAATATCATTATAATCAGCATAAGCCTGATAAAGCTCAATCATTGTGAATTCTGGATTATGCATCCTATCCATTCCTTCGTTGCGGAAGTCTTTGCAAACTTCATAAACTTTTTCAAAACCGCCAATAATAAGTCTTTTCAGATAAAGCTCATCTGCAATTCTGAGATACAAATTCATATCCAATTTATTGTGCTTTGTGATGAATGGTTGTGCTGCTGCACCGCCATATAAAGGCTGGAGAATTGGAGTTTCCACTTCAATAAAATCTTTTTTATCAAGGAATTCTCGCATCATCTTGATAATTTTACTGCGGGTAATAAAGGTCTCCTTTACTTCAGGATTGAGGAGTAAATCTAAATAGCGTTTACGATAACGGAGTTCTTTATCAACAAATTGGTCATAAACAACCTTTTTGCCCTCTGCTTCTTTTTCTTTTACAATTGGTAAAGGACGAATAGACTTTGTAAGAAAACTAAATTTATCAGCATGAATAGACAGTTCGCCAGTTTGGGTGCGAAAGACCTTTCCGAAAATATTAACAAAGTCACCAAGATCAGATTGTTTAAAAATTGTGTAATTTTTTTCACCAATATCATCTCGGCGGATATATATTTGTATCTTGCCGGATTTATCTTCTATATGAAAAAAACTTGCTTTACCCATTTTCCGTAGAGAGTGGATTCTACCAACTATTTCAACATTTATTTCTTCCTCTATAAATTTTTCAGGTTCGGTTAAAATATCACTAATAAGATAAGTCCTTTTTGCTTTTGCTGGATATGGATTTATGCCCATTTCAATGAGTTTTTGCAATTTCTCTTTCCTTGCTTTGATTAATTGATTTTCGTTTTGCATGTGACAACCTTTATTTTGAATTTACCACAAAGACACTAAGTTAATTAAAAATCTAAAATTATAAATCAAAGTTGAGATTCATTCTTTGTGCCTTAGTGACTTGGTGGTTGTTTATTTCATCTTTAGAAAAGCATTTATAAATAGGTCAATATTTCCGTCCATCACCGCTTGGACATTGCCGGTCTGGACATTGGTTCGGTGGTCTTTTACCATTGAATATGGTTGAAAAACATAGGAACGGATTTGACTACCCCATTCTATCTTTTTCTTTTTGCTTTCTAATTTTTGTTTTTTCGCATCTTTTTTCTCTTTATAATATTGATAGAGACGAGCTTTTAAGACTTTCATTGCATTCTCTTTATTTTGAAATTGAGAACGTTCGGATTGGCATTGTGAAACTATACCAGTGGGAATATGTGTGATTCTTACCGCACTACTCACCTTGTTAACATGCTGTCCACCAGCACCGCTTGACCGGAAAGTATCAATTCGCAAATCAGCTTCTTTAGTTTCAACTTCAATAGAATCTTCTACCTCTGGATAGACAAAAACAGAAGCAAAGGATGTATGCCTTCTTTTATTTGAATCAAATGGGGAGATTCGCACAAGGCGATGAACGCCAGTTTCTGACTTCAAATATCCATAAGCATATTTGCCTTTGATTTCCAGAGTTGCAGATTTTATTCCTGCCTCATCACCAGGCTGTTTATCAAGAATTTCAACCTTATAGTTTCGCATCTCTACCCAGCGAAGGTACATCCGAAAAAGCATTTTAGCCCAATCATGTGATTCTGTCCCACCGGCCCCAGGATGTATGACAAGTATAGCATCATTTTTATCAGTCGCACCGTTTAAAAGTAATTGCAATTCTAATTTGTCTATGAATTTTCGTATATTAGATAATTTATTTTCTGCTTCCGCAGCTAATTCCGTATCATATTCTTCCTTAAGTATGTTAAGATAAGTCTCTAATTCCTCATATGCGTTTGTTATCTTTTCAGAAATTCCTATCTCTTCTTTGAGGTCACTGATTTTTTCAGAGATTCTCTTTGCATTTTCCTGGTCATCCCAAAAATTAGGCTTGGTTATCTCCTTTTCTAATCTGTCAATTTCATCTTTCTTCTTCTCACCTTCAAAGATACCTCTGCAGTTCAAAGATTCTATTTTGTATTTCTTCAACCTCTTTTGAAAATAGATTTAAATCCATAATAACCTCACAAAAATTTAATAGCAAATTAGATGTTGTAAATTATCTTTGCTTTTTTATTTTGAAATGTTCTTCAGTCCTTTCAGGTATTAAATAATCTTTTAATTCCTGATTAAAATATCTATCCGTCATAGTCGCAATAAAATCTCTTACTTTCTCTGGCTCACTATAATTGGAGCAGTATTCTTTATTTTTATGATTAAGAAATTGATGGAAAATTTTTGAGCCTTTTCTATTATTAGACAGATCCGATAGGTATTTTTCAAATAAGATATGCATTCCTCTTTGTATGATTTGCTTCTCTTCTTCAATTTTCGGATGAGTATAAATTTTTTGATAGTTGAATTTTTTAAGTTTGTAAAGAGCATCCGAGGTTTTTTTATCAAAAGCCACATAATTATTGCCATAACTATTAACAACAACGCTGGCAATTAATGAGTTCATAATTTCATCATTAGTTGAACCAAGTATTTGCACAGCATCTTTTGGCAACTCTTCACGAGTTAGGAAGCCGAGCCTGATAGCATCCTCAATATCCTGCCCAATATATGCAATAGTATCAGAAATCCTGACTACGCAGCCTTCTAAAGTACCTGGTAGAGTTGTTGTATCTTTTTCCTTCATCTCTTGTATAAATTTCTGAATATCTACTTCAGTTTTTTCCCGATTAGGTTGCAATTTCTCATCATGAACTTCACCATCGTGAGATATAATTCCATCTCTTACTTGAAAAGTAAGATTAAGTCCTCTCCCTCCATTTGATATGTTATCAACAATGTGCAGGCTTTCAACATTATGATGAAATCTGCCAATATTATGTTTGAGACAACATTCGTTAAGAACCTCTTCGCCATCATGCCCAAATGGTGGATGACCTAAATCATGACCTAATGAAATTGCTTCAAGCAATTCTATATTTAAGTGTAAATTTTTCCCAATACTTCTTGCGATTTGAGATACATAAGTAGTATGCAAGCTACGGTTGGACATCTCCTCATCAAAAAGATTTGAGAAATATACAACCTGTGTTTTGCCTTGATAACGCCGATATGCTCCACTATACAGTATGCGGTCACGGTCAATAGCAAATAGACCTTTCAGTTCTTTTTTATATTCAGGACGAGTACGATATGCATCGCCATTTTTAG
>JAYEOL010000058.1:6321-10397 GCA_034722995.1 Candidatus Cloacimonadota bacterium
ACCTGTGTTTTGCCTTGATAACGCCGATATGCTCCACTATACAGTATGCGGTCACGGTCAATAGCAAATAGACCTTTCAGTTCTTTTTTATATTCAGGACGAGTACGATATGCATCGCCATTTTTAGTTGCAAATGGGGAGAAATGTTGCCCCTCATCTTGCATTGTTTTGTAGAATATTTCTTCCAGGTATTTTTCTTTTTCTTTCATATGAAAATCACTTTTTCTTTATCTCAATTCGGGATAAACCCGAATCTACCCACCAGTTGGCGGGTAGCAACAGGTTTATCCTGTTGCTGCTTCTTTAAGCCACCTGAAATTTTCATTCTCCTTTGCCTGCCCCGTGTCCCAATATATCGGGAATAAATCGGGTATGGCGAATTCATGTCTTCATCTATTTATACAGAAATTCATAAATATAGTGTATGTCATTAAGTTATCAAAGTTATTCTGTATCGGGTGAATTGATTCTTGATACTTCAATAGCCTGAATACCCTTTTCTGTCTCAGTTGCCTTGAATTCAACATTATCATCTTCAATTAAAGTCTTATAGCCTTCTCCCTGTATAGACTGCCAGTGGACAAAGTATTCCTTTCCATCTTCTCCTGTAATAAAGCCATAGCCTTTATTTTTACTAAACCATTTAACTTTTCCTTTCATTCATACTCCTTATTTCATCTTCAGTTATGACTTTTATGCCATTCTTTATAAGCAAAGAAGCGGTTACACCTTTTCCGTCTGTCAATTTTTCCTTTAAATAGATTTTTTTAAGGCCACAAGATGGACTGTCTTCTTTAAGAACAGCATTTTTTATGTCTAATAATTTGCATATTTTTAGAGTCTCTTTTGCTCCATTTCTGAAATTTTTTGAGACATCTTTACCATCTTCATTTTGCATGTTATTCAGTCCTTTGTTTGTGTCAACACCATTTCCTTTAATAAACCAGGAAGGAGAACGCGGTGTGGGTAATCCACCTAATTGCTCTGGACACACTGGAATCAAATTGTAATCCTTTGCCAGTCGCATTATATTAAGATTTTTCTGGTTTTCTCCATCATATCTACAATTGATACCTACCAAACATGCACTTATTAATAAATTTTTTCTCACAACTTTAAAATTGATTATTAATTTATTTTGTCAACAAATATTGACAGAAGAATTGTGAAATCAGTATATTATTAATAATATTCATGTCCGTCTGGGCGCCGAGACCGATAATTTTTGGCGAAGAATTATTCAATAAAATTAAATGACTAATTCTAAATTTCTAATTTCTAATAATCCCGACTTGTCGGGACAAATATCAAATTACAAAAATTAAAGCATTGATTCCCAGGAACCTACATTTTGCACATTTGGAGATTTGTGATTTGTCATTTTATTTGACATTAGATATTAGGATTTTGAAATTATTGCCCCCAATTTAATCGGGGATTATTATTGACTAATATTTTCTTTTTTGGTTCTGGCTTGTCCAGGTTAGCTTATTGTTTTGAATATGATTAAAGAATATCAAATAGCTTCATCTTCTGAATGGGATAAATTGACTATAAAGAAATCTCGTTTTTTTAGCAGGATTTATCCAATAAAATCAAAAATGGATATTAAAAATCTTTTAGAAAATACAAAACGGGAATATAAAAATCCGACACACATAGTCTATGCATATAGATTAATTGACTGTGATGAAATTTATGAATATTGCACTGACGCTGGTGAACCAGCCAACTCTTCCGGACCTCCAATATTAAAGGTGATAAAAGGTGCCGAACTTTTAAATATTTGCCTTATTGTAGTAAGATTTTTTGGTGGGGTAAAACTTGGTATAGGTGGCTTGATTAAAGCATATACAGAATCTGCTCAAAAGGCTATTGATAATAGCCAGATAATTACAAGAATAAATTATACAACTATTCATCTAACTATAAAATATAATAAATTAGGAACTATTATTAACAAAGTTGAGAAATCAAAGGGAAAGATTGAAAAGATTGAATATGGTGATGCGATAAAATTGACTGCAAATATGCCAGTTTCTGAAGCAAAAAATTTTTACGGTTAAGCATACTTTATCCCTTTATCTTACCAATATCATCTTCTTAATTACTGAATTTTTACCATAACTTAATTTATAAAAATATACACCAGGACTTACTTTATTTCCATTCTCATCAGTCCCATCCCACACTATATCTGTCTTAACCCAGAAATTGTCTCTTTTGCCATTATATGTTTTTATGAGTTGCCCTTTTGCATTGTATATTGACAATTTATAATCCTTTATTCTCTCATAATCTGCTGAGATAAATGTGATGGTTGTAGAAGTAGTAAATGGATTTGGCTTATTCTGAAAAAGATACAACTTGTTTATGAATGATGTATCAGGTTCATCTATTCCAGGACCACCTTGCCATTCATAAGCACCCATATCTATTGTATCATTGTATATTCTTGGATTGCCTGCTAAATCAGTTAGTGGCAGGTTTAGACCAGTTGTATCCGGAGTGCCAGCATCTATGCAGGGTGAACCTTCTGTTAACTGATAACTGAAAGGGTCTCCTCCTACAAATTGTGGAATAGAATCTATATTGCCTTCCAGCCAGTTTATTGTGCCATTGTTGTTTGTATTTATTGCATCTATACTATCTTCAATATTTGTGTATGAAATGGTAACCGTATCAGGAGCAAGACCTGGAGTAAATCCAATCTCATCCACTGAATAATTGCGTACAATACAATTTATAAGAGTAAGATTGGCATCAGTAGAGAGAGCAATACATCTTGGTGTTGGAGAATTATTACAAATTGTACAATTTATTAAATATGAATTAGGATTATCCCCTGTCCCACTCAAATCAGAAAAACCGCTTACATCTACTGTCGCAAAATTATCTGTTAATTCTGTATTCATAAGTATCAGATTAGATTCTGATTGGCAAAGAATACCCCCATGACCACCAACCTCTGGCTCAACAGCACTATTTTCTCTAATTTTACAATTTATAAAAATGGGAGAAGAATGTTGATAAAAAAATCCTCCTCCGCCTGTTCGAGCAGTATTATTTAGAATACTTACATTGTCAAAAATTGGGATACATCCATGACCGCAATATATAGCTCCTCCCATGGTACCTGTATTACTCCTTAATGTTACATTTTTTAGAGTTGGACTGGAATCAACCTGAATTGCTATACCACCTCCTAAATAACAATTACCATTCTGAATAGTTAAATTTTCAATGTAAAAATGGTTATCATCAAAAATACATCCTATAATATTAAATAAATTATCTCCATCAAGAATTGAGAAATCTTCATCTTCTCCAATAATTGATACATAACTACGGCAATTTAATGGGAAAATTTCACCAGTCAAAGAAGATGAATAAATGCCATTCGCTAAATAGATTGTATTAGGATGAGTGCTGTCAGAAGCAATTTTTGTTAAAGCAAAGGATATTGTCTTTAATGGTTCATCAGGAGTTATGCCGCTATTATTGTCATTACCATCTGGACTGACATATAAATCTTGATTTAGAAGGTTAACCTTGCAGTTAAGTATATCAAAAGTAAAGTTATCTAACGGATATACGAAGTAATCTTTAGGTTCCATTACAGTAAATGTATCTACAATAATATCTATTGTATTGCAGTTGTTAGAACGAAGTTCACAACCAGCCCCAGCATAATTTAAAAATATACTGCATCTACTCTCAGAATCAAAGTTTGCAGAGGAATCATTCCAAAAAAATATGCCCCCACCATTATACTGAACATGATTATTTTTAATGATAACATCTGATAAATAAATAGCAGATGATTTACAGCATATACCTCCACCACTTCCAGCTGTATTCTCTTTTATAACACAATTTTTTACAGTAGGATTACTACCATAACAAAAAATACCACCACCTCTACTCGAACTTGCGTATGGCATACCACTTCCATTCTGGATAGTGAAACCGCATAAAACTGCTGTTGTGTCCTCTCCGCTTTCAAAGGTTACAACACTTCCATTCTGGTTGCCATCAATTATAGTTGAATCAATATAGGAATTATTTTGAGTAAT